>NZ_QCZG01000024.1 GCF_003097615.1 Pueribacillus theae | reverse complement strand
TAACGCTCGAGGCACAATTGTTTCATAGCGTTTTGTGCCTTGAGCGAAGCGAAAGGAATGGATATAATCATGAAACTTTTTATGCCAAAATCAAAAACATGGAATGAGTATATTAATGATTCCCGGGGAGCAGAAATTGTTGAAGTAGGAGATCGGATAAAAGATCGATTAGTTTTTATGGGGATTGACCAAGAAACGTTGAAGAATATACGTAATGCTTATCCTATTCTTTCTCCTTATAAAGCAGAAATTGTTAACAAGTTTTACGAACGCATTACATCCGTTGACCACTTGAAAGGCATTATCATTCAGCATTCTACGATCGATCGTTTAAGGAAGACGATGGAAAAGTATTTAGACCAGTTTCTGCATGCTGAAGTAAATAAAGACTATGTAAAAACACGAATAATCATCGGCGAAGTGCATAGCCGAATTCATTTAACCGCAGAACATTTCATTTCAGCCCACCATTTATTAATTCAAAGTATGACATTGATTTTGATGGAAAAGTTGCACAACCAGCCAAACCGTATGATGGAAGCTGTTTTTTCTATACAAAAATTGGCGGCATTTGATCAACAGCTCATTGTAGAGGTTTACATGGAAGAGACGTTTAAATCTTTTTTGTTTGGAATTTCTGATACGCTTCATTACACGACTCAACTTGATACTTCAAGGCAGTTAATCTCAGAGATGGATAATATGAATGGGGAAAGTTTCAGCGTCTCAAGTGCGACTCAAGAAGTGAGTGCATCCATTCTCGAAGTCGCAAATCACTCAATTAAGGTTGCCGAAGGAACAGATGAAGCGGTTCAATCTGCTGAACAAAGCAAAGAAGTCGTAAATGAAGCATTACAGGATATTCAAAAAGTCGGCAATGTTTATGAACAAGTGACAGAACAAGTCAATAAACTTCATAACGAAATTGACAAAACGCATGAGATCGTAGGAATTATTCGTCAAATTACCGAACAAACGAACTTGCTTGCTTTAAATGCTAGCATTGAAGCTGCTAGAGCTGGGGAGCATGGCAAAGGCTTTGCGGTTGTCGCGAACGAGGTAAGGAAGTTAGCCGAGCATACAAAAGAACAAACATTGCAGATTTCAGCAAATATGAAATCGTTGCAGGAAGTTTCAAACCTTGTTACAAGGCAGATGAGTGACACAGGAAAATTGATTGAAAAAAGTGTCACTGGTGCAAGAGTTGCGGATGAGGCGATCAATAAGATTGTTCACGCCATGCAAAATATTAATCAATCTACTTCGCAAATCGCGGCCATGTCTGAAGAGCAAACTTCAGCAGTTGACGAAATCGCACAAAGGAACTCGGTGATTTTTGAATTGAGCAACAGCTCTCAAGAGATTGCTAAACAAACGGCTAAAGTTATCTTTGACCTCAGTAAACAAATGGAAGAGTATCGAAATACATTTTTTGCGACCAACATTCGTTTAACTGCTAAAGATGTTATAAAAGTTGCCAAAACCGACCACCTGCTTTGGAAATGGAAAGTGTACAATATGCTTCTTGGGCTAGAAACAATTGATCCGGAACAAATTGCTTCACACGAATCTTGCAGACTCGGAAAATGGTATTATAGTAATTTACCTTCCTCAGTGAAAAGCAAACCAGCTTTTCAGCAGTTGGAAAAACCGCATAAAGATGTTCACCTATATGCAGTACAAGCCGCGAAATGCTATGAGAAAGGAGACTTAAGCGGAGCACAGGAAGCGTTTGGGCTCCTTCAAGATTCTTCAGAAATCGTTGTCACGCTGCTTTCAAAAATTGAATCAGAAGTTTAATATTACCGGCATTGAAAAATGCCGGTTTTTTCCGCAACTTTTATGTGCCTTTATTCGTTATAATATACAGGAACTTATTTTAATTACATACTGTCGGAGGGGAAATATGTGAAAAGGGTTTGGGTTAAGGTTTTGATTGGAGTTATTGTCGTGGCAATTATCGCAGGAGTTGTTTTTTTTGCAGTAAAAAACAAGAACGGCAAAGAAATGGCAATGGGGGAAGGTTCAGAAATAACGGTACAGAAAGTAAAAGAAGAAGAGCTAAGTGAAACGATTCTTGTGACAGGGGAAATTGTTCCTGAAGGCGAACAAAAGGTATTCATCGATCCGGAAAAGGGAGAAATCAAGAATTACTTTGTGAAAGAAAATCAAGAAGTAAAAGCTGGAGATCCTTTATTTGCCTATGATGACTCCAAAGTGCAAGCTGAATTTAATCAAGCGGTGCGCGAGAAAAAATTAGTCGAAAATCGATCAAAAATGGAGCGCAATCAAATTAGTGGATTGGACAAGCAAATTGCTGAAGCGAAAAAAAATAATGAATCAAAAGAAACAATCAATCAACTTATTTTGGAAAAACAGCAGCTTGAGATCGAACATGAAGGAACAAAAGCAGAAATTGCATCTGCGCAAGAATCGATAAATGCAGTAGATAAAGAAAGAAAAGAAATGACCGTAAAGAGCAAAATTGACGGGGTCGTTGTTAAAGTTGATGAAAATGTAGCCAAAACGGAATCCGGACAGGGTGAACCTGCCATTCATATTATTTCAAACAAACCTTTCAAGGTCATTGGTACGATGAGTGAATTTGATGCCGTGAAAATAAAGCCAAAACAGCCGGTTGTGATACGTCCGAAAGTATTCAAGGATCGAGAATGGAAAGGCGTAGTTGAATCCGTTTCTCAATTTCCTGGCGAGGGCAATTCAGGAGGAGAAGAGGGCGAATATTATGGCGGCGGAGGCGGGAATGTGACGATGTATCCGTTCAAGGTTACGATAACAGATGAAACCGCCGAGCTCCGGCAAGGATTCCACGTTTCCCTTGAAATAAAATTAGACGGAGACGAAAAGGCTCTTGCGGTTCCGCATTCTGCGATTCTCGATGAAGAAGGGGTCGAAGTGATTTATGTATTAAAAGACAATGTGTTGGAAAGACGGGAAGTGCAGACCGGAACAGCAGGAGACGAAACGATTCAGATCGTTGATGGCGCAGCGAAAGATGAGCTTGTTGTCATCAACCCAAATGAAGAAATGCACGATGGAATGGAAGTGAACGATTTTGTTGAAGCTGACTAATATTACAAAAGTATATGAGAGCGGCTCACTTCAAGTTCCAGTTTTGCATGGGATTAACTTAACGATAGAAGACGGTGAAAGTCTCGCGATTATGGGGCCGTCCGGGTCAGGGAAATCAACGTTAATGAACTTGATTGGATTTTTGGATATTCCTACTTCTGGTACGATCATTCTAAACGAGGAAGAAGTAAGCGCCTCGGGAGAAAGCAGACTAACAAAACTTCGCAACAAACATATAGGCTTTGTGTTTCAGCAGTTCCATTTGCTGCCGCGGTTTTCAGCGCTGAAAAATGTTGAAGCACCGCTTATTTACGCAGGAATTCCGAAAAAGGAAAGAATGGAACGAGTAAAAGACATGCTGACAAAGGTAGGGTTAGGCGACCGGATGGATCACTTGCCAAATC
The DNA here is from genome assembly GCF_003097615.1 of Pueribacillus theae. Lineage (NCBI taxonomy): Bacteria > Bacillati > Bacillota > Bacilli > Caryophanales > Bacillaceae > Pueribacillus > Pueribacillus theae. Next base: position 53,471 of record NZ_QCZG01000024.1, on the reverse strand, counting down.
AATTGTCTGGAGGACAAAAGCAGCGTGTTGCCATAGCGAGAGCATTGATAAATGATCCGGAAATTATTTTGGCCGATGAACCGACTGGAGCACTCGATACGAAAACAAGTGCTCAAATTATGGAATTATTCGTTCAGCTCAATAAGGAAGGCAAGACGGTCATCATGGTTACCCATGAAGAAGAGATTGCCAATTATTCCAAGAGAATTATTACACTGCGAGATGGGTTAATTATTGAAGATCGGAGGAACGAATCATGGGTCTATGGGAAAGCTTCAAAATCGCATTGATTTCCATTTGGAACCATAAAATCCGATCATTATTAACGATGCTTGGAATTATTATAGGCGTAGGGGCTGTCATTATCATCGTTGCAATTGGCGAAGGTGCGAAAGAAAAAATAAAAGACGAATTGTTCAGCACGGACAAAAATGCCATTGAACTTTATTCTGAGCCAATCCCTCCAGAAGATGGAGAAGAAGAAATGGACTCGTATTGGGAGGAGCCAATCATTACTGATCAAATGCTGGAAGAGCTAAAATCAGTGCAAGGTGTAAAGTCCGTAGTCGGGACAAACCAGGGATGGGGAACGATGATGTACGGCGAAAAAGAAGGGGAAATGGAAATCACCGGTGTCGACGACAATTATTTTTCGGCATTACATATTCAGATTGTGGAGGGACGGGCCTTTTCAAAAAGAGATTCAGACACAAACCGCATCGCCATGATCGACACAGTTGCGAGAGAAACGTTTTTTAAAGAGTCTGAAAAAGCAATTGGAGAAATTGTCGATATTAACGGAAGTCCGTATAAAATCGTTGGCGTTTATGAATCTCCCATCCCAGAGCAATATCGCTGGGCGGAAAATGGCGAGATGCTTATGCCGAGGACGCTCGTTTCTCTTATGTTTGGGTCGCCAGAAGTTGCCAATGTATCCATTTTAGCTGAAGATGCAGATACAATCTCTGAAACAGGGATGATGGCTGCTGACAAGCTGACTGAATTGGTTGGGTCTGAAGATGTTATGTATACAGCGTCGAGTATGGCAGAATTTGAAGAAGAATTAGATACTTATTACGGAACGATGACATTGTTTATTGGAGGTATTGCGGCTATTTCTCTCCTCGTCGGGGGAATTGGCGTCATGAATATTATGCTCGTGTCCGTCACGGAGCGAACGAGTGAGATCGGTTTGCGTAAAGCGATTGGTGCTTCAAGAGGAAGGATTTTGCTGCAGTTTTTAATTGAAGCTGTAACACTTACATCCCTCGGAGGCCTTCTTGGCCTTGGCTTTGCTGCAACTGTCTCCTTTATCATTAGCCAAGCGACAGAGTTCCACGCTGTTATTAGTATTCCAGTCGTCATTATTGGGATTGCCTTTTCCGCTTTTATCGGCATTGTTTTCGGGATTATTCCAGCAAACAAAGCTTCAAAATTGAACCCAATTGAAGCATTAAGATATGAATAAGTATGATATAAAGAAAGTAACCTATCCTTCACTGATCGTGTAAGGAGATAGGTTACTTTCTTACATCTAATTAATAATCCCATGCTGAACGATTTCTACATTAAATGTTGTTTCAATCGGAACGTCAGGGTATTCTTTTTTCCAATCGATTTTTTTCCATGTGGAGTGATGATATGCTTTCACTCGTTCACCCAATCCCAATGAATCATTGTTAGCCTCTTGCATTTTGGCCAATGTTTTTTGTGCCAACTTATTTAACCTTTTTTCTATATCTTTAGAGAGGGATTTTACTTCTTTTTCCTCATTTAAATGATTTGATGCGTATTCATCAATTTCCACCTTGAGATTTACGCTAACTTCTGCACCAATTTGCCCATTATTTACGTTTATTTTTATTTTTCTTTTGAGATCACGTAAGGCTATATTCACAAAATTTTTTTCATGCCTTTTTTTATCATTGCTTACTTTTAGGTTTAATGATAAGCCCTTTGATTTTTGATCCGACAAAATCAGGAACATACCCGTTTCCTTAAGGCCCAACTTACCTGTCAATTGATCACCATTGAACAAAGCCAATCCTTTTACTTCTGCTGTTTTTTCTTCCTCTTTTAAACCAACATAAGGCAACACGAGATCTTTACCTTCTGATAAAATTATTGGACAAGCGGTTTGCACATTTTCTTTTTTTGTAAGTCCCTGAAGTTCGGCACTGTCAAGAAGTTCTGCATAGAGATCACTAATAAGGATAGACTCTCCCGGCTTAATAGACAATGCCTCTTTTGCTGTTCCGTCAATGATTGCTACCGTGGCATTTAATGGTCCTCTTAAATCTCGATAGATTGAATCCAAAGTAGGGAAAACCCCTTGAGAAGCTAATTGTTCACCAAAAAGAATGACTTTGGCCTTGGATCTGTCAAATTTTTCAGGAAGGATCCGGTCCATACGATTTTCGGCATCTTTGACTGTTTCCCCGGTCGTAGATAACACTTTACTTTCATTTGAAGAAGTATGTTGCTGTCCCCCCTCACTACTGTTTTTTGGATAGGTAACAGTCTTGAGTATTTTTTCGTCGTTTGCTTGGTCATATCCAATAGATAATACTAAGCTGCGATCCTTTAATAAGCGTTCATCCCAGCATCCGGAAAGAATGATGGCCAATATGGCCGCCCAAATAAAGCTTAATCGATAGGTCATCCGCTATTCCCCTGCTCCTTCTTGTTGAAAATGATCGATATGAGAAGAAATAAAATCGGTAAACCAAAAGCGAAAGGAAACATAAACAGATTGTGAACTTTGGATACTGAAGCGATGTCATACTTTCCATGAAGAGTCATCGCTAACAAAAAGCAGATACATGCAGCTATGATAACGAAAATAGTTATTTTTTTTGAATTCATGACGCAGGATAACCCCAATGAGGAGGCGTACAACGTATTCATGAATGTAGTGGCCACAAGGATAATCCACATGGACGTAAAGAGCAAATCCGGCCTTTCAATGATTCTAAAAGAAAATGCCTTGATTAAATATAAGACAGGTTCAGGTACTAGCTTAAATTCTTCCGGACTAAAAAAGAGCAAACTGGTTATTACCAAGAATGAATAAAAAAGCGTGACAAAAATATTGGTAATCGTTGCCGCTTTTAGCACACCCTTTTTATCCGATTGAACAAAGGGATAGAGGATCATCAAGATCTCGAATCCTTGAAATGCATACAGACTGGGCTCCATACCCTGAATGACTGGCAGGACCCCATTTGTTCCGACAGGCAAAATAAAGGTAGGGTTTGCATCTTGTAAGGAATAAGCAGCCAAGCTTATAAATCCAATTAAAACAACGGAAGAAAGAACAAAGAAACGGGCCATAAGTTGAAGGTTTTCTTTTACAATATAAACCGCTGTAAATGCCATAAGCACAAGCAACAGCCATTTGGGTGTCAGTGGCATCATCCAAGTATTGAGGATATAAGCAAATTTTGTCAGCACCAGGCTTCCAATGGCAATAAAATACATACTATATAAGATGACGATCATTTTTCCGATGAACTTTCCAAAGAGAGATTGGACAATGCCATACAAATTACTTGATGGAAAACGTCTCATTAATGCCCAGATTAAGAAGATCATGATTTGAATGATGACTCCAGTGAGCAAAACAGATATCCAACTATCTCCCTTTGCCTTCATAAAAACATCGAAAGGCAAAGTAACGACATTTACGCCTACTTGGCATTGAATTAATAAAAAGATCAACTGAAATTGAGTTATCTCTTTTTTACCGATCATTTTTTCCATTCCCTTGAGGCCCTTTGTCTAACCGACTTTTGTGCTTGTGCATTTTTTGGACGATGGCTCATTGTCCAGATTGGAAAACGGACAATGGCATCCTTTAAATCTTTTATATGCAAAGGGGCTAAAGGCGCAATATACGGTGTCCCAAAGGATTGCAATTTACACATATGGATGATGATGATCATAAGCGAAAATACAATACCTACAAATCCAAGAGTGGCTGCGGCAATCATGATGGGCAGGGATAAGATGCGGACTGTGTTTCCCATTTCATAAGAGGGGAGAGAAAATGACATGATCGCAGTTAAGGCAATAACGATGACCACGATGTTTGACACGATGCCTGCATTAACTACTGCATCCCCAATAATAAGCCCTCCGACAATGCCTATCGTCTGGCCAATTGGCGATGGAAGTCTAATTCCTGCTTCCCGTATTAATTCAATAGTGATGGCCATAATGATCGCTTCAAGAAATGGCGGAAACGGAATATTTTCGATCGAGCTTTTTACAATCGTTACCACATCATACGGAATAATTTCAAAGTGAAAGCCGATAACAGCAATGTATATCGATGGAAGAGTGAGTGCTCCCCAAAAACTGAATAACCTCAGCAAACGAAAAAAAGATCCTCCGTAAAATCTGATATTGAAATCGTCAGGCGCCTGAAAAAAAGCAAAAAATGTGACGGGCACAATCGATGCATCAGACGAGCCTTCACTCATAATGGCTACCCTTCCCTCCATTAAGTGAGCTTCTAGCCGATCGGGTCTTTCAGTAAATAAAATTTGTTGGAACGGGGAAAACGGATGATCTTCTATACATTCCTGAATATATCCCGGGCTGAAAATCATGTCGGTTGAAATTGATTCAAGCCGCTTTTGAACTTCCTCAACGACTGATGGGTTGGCAAGCTCACTCATATAGATAATCGCTACGTTTGTATTCGATTCCTTTCCCAGTTTAAAATATTTAATGGTTAGCTGGCGATTTTGGATGCGTTCCCTAATTAAGTTTAAATTAATATCGAGGTTTTCTACGAATCCTTTGTGTGCCCCTCTGACTACCTTTTCATTTTCAGGCTCCTCAGGTGTACGGGCATTTACTTGAATGCTTTTAAATAAAAAACACTTCGTCCCGCCATTTAAGAAAAGGGCACAATCGCCTTTTAGCAAGGCGGATACAACCTTATTGAGGTTATCTGTCTTAGTGAATTCCGGACTTGTTATAATTTCCTCGATATGTTTTCGATCAACAGCCTCTGACAATGGGAGCAAGAAACTTCGTTGGAGTACTTCCGTGTCTGTCATTGTTTCCAAATAAATAATAACCCCGGACATTTCTTTCCATGTCACTTTTCGGGTTTTTAAATCACTTGTATGGAATAAAGCTGCGCAAATATATTGAACATTTTCCTCAATAGTAGGATAGACCGTTTTCATTTTCTCATTTGAAATCGTTTTTAATTGTTTTCCTTTGTTTTGCTTAGAAAAAGACATGGTGTTGCTCAACTCGCCTCCATGTGGTGTTAGTAGAAGTATTTACAATAAATACCAAATTTATCCAAACGGGGGATGCACATTACCTGTACATGCAAAAAGGCGAGGAAGAAGTAAGTTTGTCTGAAATTAATTAACAAAGCTTTAAAATGAAACCCAATTGAAGCGCTAAGATAGGAATAACTATGATAGAATGATAATACAGCTGCATAAGTAGGGTAGGCGGTGGCGATCCCCGATAGAAAGGGGGTGCCACTGATGATGGCGACATACGAAACACTAACCCTAATGATAATATTTGCAACTTTGGTCGTACTAATCATCACTGCAAATAGAAAAAAGTAACCTACCCTACACTGGCTATTGTATGGGGATAGGTTACTTTTTTATATTCTCTTAATTGGCCACCGCATATCCTGCGGAGTAGCTGTGCCAAGCATCGGTGCTCGAACACCGATGCTTCTTTTATAGTTTATATCTTTATTTACATTATATGCAACAATATGAAGAAATACAACTTGAAGACTTGGAAATACAGGAGAGGATAAACCATATGAATCAACAAAATCCAGGTGATAGGCATCAATTTATCCCACTAGTTAGAAAAACTAAACCTTCTAAATGGATGTTGATTGCAGCACCATTATCTTTAGCCGCCTTTTTCCGCTTGGAACGCAAATGTACAACATTTCAAAAGGGCTTCAACTGTTGTCGATGGGATAAAATCTTGTTTCTCGATAAAGGCAAACTGACAGGTGTTTGGTACACATGAAGAACTGATTCAATCACTTGACAAATACCCTGAATTCGCGATCCGGCAATTGAGGATGAAGGAATAAATATGCATAAGAAAAACGCTAACGCGCCTTTCTTATGTGGACAGAGATCAGAGGCCGGATTTGTTTAAATTTGCGAACTAGCAAATCTATACTTTATTAAAAATAGAGCACCGGCAAACTTACTCGCCAGTGCTCTTTTGTTGCTCTGAACTTTCCTGTTCTTGTTACTCATAAAAGTACTGCTTCGGATCGACGGGTTTCCAATCTTCATTTGGCGAATAAAATCTTAATAAGTCGCCAAACAATACTTTATCGGATAATTCAAGCTCATGCAGGACGGTTTCACTTAAATCCTTCATTTCTTCCGTTGGCTTTTCAATTTCTTCTTTTGTCACATTATCATAATAGATCCCATTGATTTTACTGAAATCCTTTGTAATGAAGTCGCCATTTCGGAAAGGAACAAAGTCTTTATGATCCTTAGAGAATAAGTCTGTTCCGAATTGGATATAATCCTTTGCATTAATTCCCATGAGATGCAATAGAGTTGGCACAACATCCATTTGCCCCGCGTATTCATGGTTAATGCCTTGCCCTTCAACACCCGGTATTTTAATTAAAAGTGGAACACGCTGCAGCTCGGCGCTTTTCAACGGCGTGATCTCTTCTCCGGTTATTTCTTTCATTGCCTCGTTATGGTTTTCTGAGATGCCGTAATGGTCACCATAAAGCAAAATGACGGAATCGTCATATAAACCGGCTTCCTTCAAGTCGTTAAAAAATTGCTCCAACGATTCGTCCAGGTAGCGGGCTGTCTGGAAGTAGCGATCAACAGAATCATCGCCGGTTTCAGCCGGGTCAATTGTTGCGTCCCCTTCATCAATTAAATACGGATGATGGTTCGTCAGCGTAATGAAATGCGCATAAAATGGTTGCTTCAAAGATTTAAGCATCGGCATTGATTCTTTGAAAAATGGCTTATCTTTCAAGCCATAGTTAATCACTTGATCTTCACTCATGTCGTAATAGCTTGCATCAAAGAAATGGTCAATCCCAAATTGCTTATAGATTTTATCACGGTTCCAAAAAGATTTATAGTCTCCATGAAAGACTGCGCTTGTATAGCCTTGCTGCTGATGCAAAATAGAAGGCAATGCCTGATATGTGTTATTTCCCTTAGTCACAAAAGCGGCACCTTGCGGCAAACCGTACAAAGAATTGTCCATAATTAATTCAGCATCAGCCGTTTTTCCTTGTTCCGTTTGATGGAAAAAGTTATCAAAATACGTGAACTCTTTCTTTTTGTCGTGAACTAAAGAGTTCAAAAATGGTGTTACCTCTTCACCATGGAGCTTATAATCAATCAAAAATGATTGAAAAGACTCAAGGTGGATTTTAATAATATTTTTTCCTTCTGCTTTGGCAAAGTATTCCAGATTAGGCTGTGCAAACTTGCTTTTTGTATAAATTTCTACTTCTGTCATGTCACTGCTCGATGCAAAAGCCCGCTGTGTAGTAGATTTCAAGCTTTGCACAGCATCATAGATTGTAAAATTATAAGCGCCAAGATATTTCACTAAATAGTTGCGGTCAAACGTACGCTTCAATAATTCAGGACGATCGATCTCAGCAAGTCCAAGATTCACAGTAAAAGCCACAGCGCCGGCTGTTAAAACGAGAACGGCTTTGCGAAGCTGGAAGCCTGAAACGGACCAGTTCGCTTTCGTTTTCACGTACAAAATGATTAAAAGCAGTAAGTCGAACGAATAGATAATGTCATGCCATGCAACAAGGTTGGCGATACTGCCGCCAAGGCTGCCAAAGTTACTCGTTTGCATAATCGTAGGCAATGTTATAAAGTCGCCATTGAAGCGGTAATAAACGACGTTAGCATATAAAAGAAAACTTAAAAGAGTATCAATCATAATGATCCAAACGCCGGCTTTTCGCCCTTTGGCGAACAACGCCAATCCAAGAAAGATTAATGCCGAACTAAGTGGATTAAAAAACAATAAAAATTGCTGCATGCCATTTTTTACGCCTAAATTAAATTCAATATTGTATATTGAATATGTTTTTATCCAAAATAGGAGAACAGCAATTGAGAAGAAGCCCATCTTCGTAGATAAAAATTTCTTCATTCGTATTCACCTCATATAGTTTAGCGGCAAACATTCCAACGACAAATTATTTTAACAGAAAAGCTGAAAATATAAAAGAGGGAAATTGTCCCTATTTCAAATTCATAATACATGCTGCCCCATTAAACGAGGCAGCATTTTTTAGAAAATATTTTTCCTTAACGTAAAGTAAATTTCGACCGCTTCTGAATCTATGGCTTTCTTAAAATAACGTCAATTTTTCTTTTGCGTCGGTTCTGTTTCGCGGTGGAGCTTTCACAGATTTGTCAAAATAGCCGATTTGAATGATGCCAATGATTTTCTCATCTTTTTCTACACCAAGTCCATCATAGAATTTCGGATCATAAATATGCTGAGGCGTTTTCCAAACCATGCCAATGTCTTTTTCCCACGCCAAAAGCTGCAAATTTTGAATTAAGCAGCTTGTGGCTGCAAAATTCTCATCCCATTGTTTTTGCCTCGGGTCGATTTTCATAATGGCGACGAGAAAAGCGGGTACATCCGCAAATTTTTTCCTCATTTGCTCGTGTTGATCGTGAGAGTAGCACGCAAGAATCGACTTGATAAATGCTTCTTTGCGGTCATTTGAAACGAAAATAAACCTCCATGGCTCTCTAAGTTTATGGTTTGGCGCCCATACGGCATCATTTAACAGTGAAACGATGACATCTTCGCTTACTTCCGTTGGCAGATAGCCTTTCTTGATGGATCTCCTATCCCGAATCACTTTCGAAATGGATTGGATTGTTTCGTTCAATTTGCCCGTCCTCCAGTACAAAAATAAATATTTTAAATTCTTTCATTGACTTTGATAATGAGATTCATTATCATTTGTGTTAGAAAGAACATTTCGTTCTTGTTCTTTGTGAGATTGAGTGGCTGTGAAGTGAGTCCCCCTTCTCTATCGCAGCCCCACTCTTGCATAAGAATTGCGGAAATCTGGTGAAAAAAGACAATTTTATATGTTTGAAAAGATAAGTTCTCTCTTTCAAATTTTAGGCCAATCTGGCTTCTGACTTCCTAAGAAAGAACGCGAATAGCGTTTTTCTTAAGCTAGGTTTATTTTTTTTGTTTAGGATGCTTCACACTCATTTTATGCATAATCGCTACAATTGTAAAATTATTAACAAAAAGTATGTGTTCAAATAAGATGACTATTGAGGCCTCTGGGCTTTTGAACACGTACTAAAAAAGGAAACAGCAATGAAAAAAAGATACCTAGTGATTGCACTTATTCTTTTATCAATATGTTCCATTTTCATAGGGGTCACTTCCATTTCCCCGCTGGATTTATTTCGTTTAACTGATGAGAAGACGCAAATTTTGCTTATCAGCAGGCTCCCGCGCCTTATTAGCATCATCATTGCAGGCGCAAGCATTAGCATTTGCGGTTTAATTATGCAGCAGCTTAGCAGAAACAAGTTTGTATCACCAACCACAGCGGGGACGATGGATTCTGCTAGATTAGGAATCTTGGTTTCCATGCTGCTCTTTGCCTCAGCAAGTCCGCTGCAAAAAATGCTTGTTGCTTTTGTTTTTGCGTTGCTTGGCACGTATGTCTTTATGAAAATCCTTGAAAAAATCAAGTTCAAAGATGCGATTTTCATTCCGCTCGTTGGGCTGATGTTTGGGAATATCATCGGGTCGATTTCAACGTTTTTTGCTTACAAATATGATGTGATTCAAAATATGTCTGCGTGGCTGCTTGGTGATTTCTCAATGATTATGAAAGGCAGATTCGAAATCATGTACATTACAATCCCGCTCGTCATCATTGCGTATCTATTCGCAAATCAATTTACTGTAGCGGGGATGGGTGAAGATTTTGCCAAAAATTTGGGCTTGAATTATAAGCAAGTTGTGAATCTTGGTTTAATCATCGTCGCTTTGGTTACAGCATCTGTCGTGCTGACGGTTGGAATGATTCCGTTTTTAGGGTTGATTATCCCTAACATTGTGACGATTTACCAAGGTGATCATTTAAAAAACAGCTTGCTGCATACAGCGTTGTTAGGGGCAGTATTTGTTTTATTTTGTGACATTATTGGGCGAATTGTTATTTATCCGTATGAGATTCCAATTAGCTTAACTGTCGGGGTCATTGGAAGCGGTATTTTTATTTACTTGTTGATGAGGAGAAGGGCATATGGGTTATAAAGCGAAAACAGGCTTGCTTGCCATACTCTCACTGATTCTCATCGCTGCTTTTTTGTTTTATGACATTGGCCCCAATTGGGAATACGTGCTTGAAAAGCGGACATTCAAAGTAATAGCCATCGTTTTGACAGGTGCCGCCATTGCGTTTTCGACCGTCGTTTTCCAAACGATTACGAACAACCGAATTTTGACACCGAGTATTTTAGGGCTGGATTCCCTCTATCTGCTCATCCAAACTGTGGTTGTTTTTATATTCGGTTCGACGACGCTCACGAAAATGGACAATAACGTACATTTTCTTTTAACAGTTGGCCTTATGGTCCTTTTTGCAGGCGTTTTGTACAAAATTCTTTTTAAACGAAACGATCAAAACATTTACTTTTTACTGTTAATCGGTTTAATATTTGGGACTTTTTTTGAAAGCTTTTCATCATTTATGCAAGTGCTTATCGATCCGAATGAATTTCAGATCGTACAGGATAAAATGTTTGCAAGCTTCAACAATATAAAGACTGACCTTCTTGTTTTAGCAAGTGTTCTGATTTTACTCGTATCGCTTTATTTTGCCAGCTTTGTGAAATATTTAGATGTATTGGCGTTAGGACGGGATCAAGCAGTCAACCTAGGCGTTGATTATGATTATGTTGTCAAGAGGCTGTTAGTTGTCGTCGCCATTTTAATTTCAGTCGCTACTGCGTTAGTTGGCCCGATTACATTTTTAGGCCTTCTTGTTGTGAATGTAACTTATGAGTTTTTGAAAACATATCGCCACACATACTTAATTTTTGGCTCGATTTTCATCGCAATTATCGCTTTAGTCGGCGGCCAATTAATTGTTGAACGTATTTTTACTTTTTCAACTACGCTAAGCGTCATTATTAACTTCATCGGTGGTGTGTACTTTATATATTTACTGTTAAAGGAGAATAAATCATGGTAATGGTGAAAAACGTTTCCAAAAAGTATGGACAGAAGAAAGTCGTTGAGAATGTCTCTGTTAAAATTGCCAAAGGCAAAATCACGTCGTTTATCGGTCCGAACGGGGCGGGAAAAAGTACACTAATCTCAATGATTAGCCGTCTGATTGAAAACGATGAAGGGGAAATCTATATTAATGACAAGGAAATTAGGCGAGCCAAAAGCAAGGACCTTGCAAAAAAGATTTCGATTCTTAAGCAGTCAAACCATATTAACTTAAAACTAACGATACGGGAACTTGTCTCGTTTGGCCGTTTTCCTTACTCGCAAGGAAGGCTGTCTGATGAAGACTGGCAGCATGTTGACGAAGCGATCAGCTACATGGAGCTTGAGGACATGCAGCACAAATATCTTGATGAATTAAGCGGTGGCCAAAGGCAAAGAGCATACATCGCAATGGTTATTGCACAAGATACCGAATATATTCTTCTAGATGAACCGTTAAACAACTTGGATATGAAACATTCGGTACAAATTATGAAGACGCTTCGCAGGCTTGTCGATGAATTGGGTAAAACGGTTATGATCGTCATCCATGACATTAACTTTGCTTCCATTTATTCAGACTATATTGTTGCGTTAAAGGACGGAAAGATTGTGAAAGAAGGCCCAACTGAAGAAATGATCAACAATAAGGTGCTCAAAGATATTTATGATATGGACATCCAAGTCCAAAATGCCGCTTGTGGAAGAATTTGTCTTTACTTTTCATAAAAAATTGAATTAAACGCTTTGCAGCTACGGTTGTTGCAAAGCCTTTTAAAAACAATTTAATGAGAATGATTATTAATGTCATTGATCCTTTTAAGGGGTGATGCCTGAAACAGGGGTTACATCGTTATTTTTTATCGTTTGTTGGATGAAGTAAGGTTTCTAAGGTCTTTATAAGTTAAAACATTTTGAGGTGATGAGAATGAAAAAAATAGCAACCGTTTTTTTGTTCGTTTTCTTTTCAATTTTAATTGTTGGATGCGGCGCAAATAAAGAGGAAATGTCAGCAGGTTCAAAGGATAATCAAAAATCTGAAAGTGAAACATTAACGATTACTCATGAATTGGGCGAAACAAAGGTTAAGAAAAACCCTGAAAAAGTCGTCGTTTTTGATTTTGGTATTCTTGATTCCATGGATAAACTAGGCATTGAAGCTGCGGCTTTGCCAAAAACGAATATTCCTCCATACTTATCAAAATTCGAAGATGAGAAATATGCAAATGTCGGAAGCTTGAAGGAACCGGATTTTGAAAAGATTAATGAAATTCAGCCCGATTTAATTATTATTTCAGGAAGACAAATGGATTTATATGATCAATTTTCAGAAATTGCCCCAACCATTTATCTTGGGGTTGACACATCAAAATATATGGAATCGTTCACTGCAAATACAGAAACACTAGGTAAGATTTTTGAAAAGGAAGCTGAAGTTGAAAAAGAGCTTGCCCAAATCGATGAATCGATTAAAGGCTTACATGAAAAAGCCTCTGCAAGTGGTAAGAATGCTCTAATTGTATTGGCGAATGAAGGAAAAGTCAGCGCATATGGCCCATCTTCCCGATTTGGCATCATCCATGATGTGTTTGGATTTGAACCAGTAGATGAGAATCTTGAAGTCTCTACCCATGGACAAAGCATTTCATTCGAATACATTGTTGAAAAAGATCCGGACTACCTTTTCGTTATTGATAGGGGAGCAGCAATTGGCGGTGAATCATCTGCCAAGCAAGTGATTGAAAATGACTTAGTCAAAAATACTAAAGCGTATAAAGAAAAGAACATTGTTTACTTGGATCCGAACTATTGGTACCTTTCTGGCGGCGGATTAGTATCTGTTCAAGAAATGGCTAATGAAGTAGAAGCAGGCTTGAAATAAGAGGAAAAAAATTGGACGGCATCTTTTTTAAGATGGCGTCCAATTTTTTATAGCTAAGCAGCCGATGAAACTATGAAACCGAATGGGACAATACGAGTCCGCCATAAATAAAGGCAATCACGATGACGATTGCGGGATGGATTTTCCATTTTGTTAATGCTAACAGTGTGAAAAGCGCAATCCCGATTGATTGGAAATATCCTAACGAATCGATGGAAATCAAGCCAAAATCCCATGTGAGCTCAATCATTAAAACAGCGATAACAGGCTGGACTAAAATGGTCATTCCTTTGACAATATTGGACTGGCGAAATTGATTTAAAATTTTTAGCAGAATGATAAGCACAATGGCTGATGGTGCGATCGTTGCGAGGGATGTAACAATCGCACCGAGCCAACCTGCTTGCTGGAAGCCGGTAAATGCGGCAACTTTCGTGTTGATTGGCCCGGGAAGCGCATTGGCTAAAGCCAACATGTCAACGAATTCCTGCTTAGACATCCAGCCGTAATGGTCAACAATTTGGTTTTGAAGAAGGGGAATCGAAGCGGGGCCACCGCCGTACCCGAGCACGTTTGCAACGAAAAATCCCCAAAATAAATCCCAATAAATCATAAGGAAACTCCACCTTCTTTGTCTCGATCTTTCCGTTTATCGCTTATCCAATTTGAAAAACGAATATGAACCGTTCCGTATGCAAGAAAAATAATAATTGCAATAACTGGGTGAACGTGAAACACCATTAACAGGAGAAATGCGATAACACCAAAGATGGCGCCATAGACTTGTCCTAAGCCTTTCCATGTTTTCACGCAAAATTCGTATGCAATCAGACCGAGCATAACTGCGATAATTGGACGGACTGCCGCTATCATCCCTGCGACAATCGCTGATTCTTTCAGTGTATACATGACGCTCAGCAAGGCAATAATTGCTAGACTAGTAGGTAAAATATGTGCGAGCACGGCAATCACAGCACCGAGCGCCCCTTTTTGCTGGTAGCCAATTTGCGCAGCCATCTTTGTAGCGATCGGCCCTGGAAGTGCGTTGGCAAAGGCTAACACTTCAGCGAATTCTTCATCTTTCATCCATTTGTAGCGGTTGACTGCCTCGTGTTTAAACAAAGGAATAACTGACGGCCCGCCGCCATAGCCAAAAATTCCGGCACGTAACATTGCGGCCGCAATTTCGTAATAAGATTTTAAATCCATGTCATCGTCCTCCAATGAAGCCCTCTATTCGGATACCTATTCTCTGAATTTTTGAGAGTTATCGATTTTAAATGTCTTATAATTTCATTCCCATTCGGCTTTTGTATCTTTTCAGGAGCATTTGAGATTCCACTTTGACAATTCCAGGAGTTGAGTACAACGTTTCAAGCATGAACGTTTCCATTTCCTGCATATTTTTAAAGATGCCATGCATATGTAACGTACTTGGCCCAGTCATATGATATAAACTGGTAACCGATGGATGCATCGATAATTTTTCGGCAATTTCATGCAAATGCTTCGGTTCTACATCAACATTAAAGAAGGCGGAAACGTGGATCCCGACTCTTGTGGGATTGACAACAACTGTAAATCGTTCAATGACGCCTTTTTCAATTAATGTTTGGATGCGTGATTGAACGGCAACGCGTGAAAGCCCAATCTGTTTGCCGAGTTCGGTATAAGAGACGCGGCTATTTTCATAGAGTGCTTCTAAAATGCTTTGATCGATTTCGTCCAAATTAAGCGGCGGCAGCTCATTCCAACCGGTATTTTCCATCAAGAACCTCCAAAATTTTCGATTTGCAAAAAGAAATATAAATTTTAGAAACGTTAACATTTTGTAAACGTTCTATCGTTTATGCTTTCGATATGATATATTATACCGAGATTTAAATTGCAAATCAATTGATTTTTGACAATTTAAATAAACTTTCCATAAACGGTTGGAGTAAAATGTTATACTACGTTATAGACTAGGAATAATAGAGAGAGGTTTATCTATGGAACTCGCATTAAAACGCAAGAAACAAGTTGGCGCAAAAAAGGAACTGTACAGTTTGGGGACGAGCCATTTTATTAACGATTTAATGACGACAGGAATTGTTCCTGCTCTTTTGCCATTGTATAAACAAGCCTTCAATCTTACATACACACAGGCAGGCGTCATTTTATTAGTGTCTACCATTGCATCATCGGTGATGCAGCCAGTGTTTGGTTTTTTTACAGATAAGTATCCAAGGTCATGGTTTTTACCGTTTAGCGTTTTGTTGACGGGATTGGGATTGAGTGCTACAGGCTACGTCAATTCGTATGTATGGCTGTTACTTGCGATCGCCGTCTCGGGGATTGGCTCCGGTATTTTCCATCCCGAGGCATCCAGGGGTGCCCATTTGGCCGCAGGCAATGCAAAGGGAGCGGCGCAGGCTATTTTTCAAGTTGGGGGCAACTTTGGCCAAGCGGTTGGACCGCTTATGATTCCGCTTTTTTTATTGGCGACTGGTGTGAAAGGCCTCGGCTGGTTTGCGTTGTTTGGGCTTTTAGGCGCATTGCTTCTTATGAGTATTGTACCGTGGTATCGGGAGAGTTTGGAAAATGCCCGCCTTACGAAAAAGAAATCATCAGCTGGACAACGCCACATTTTAGGATTGATCGGCCTGACAATCGTTGTAACGCTGCGTTCTTGGACTCATATCGGCGTGGCAGCTTATTTGCCGTTTTTCTATTTGCAGCAAAATATTTCTTTAGCCGTTGCGGATATGTACACTTTCTTATTTTTAGGAGCTGGTGCGGTAGGAACATTTATCGGAGGAAGGTATTCGGATTACATTAGCCATAAATGGCTCTTGTTTGGCTCTATGTTTTTGACCATTCCATTTGCATGGCTTTTGCCGCATTCGAGCGGTGTATATACGACCATTATTTTAATCTTGTTTGGGTTTTTTGTGCTTTCTTCATTTGTGATTACCGTTGTGTATGGCCAAATGATGCTTCCAAATAATATTGGGCTTGCTTCAGGTCTTATGATTGGGCTTGCGGTAGGTGCGGGGGGAATTGGCGCTACCTTTTTGGGCTGGATTTCCGATCACTTTGGAGTTGCATTTGTTTTTGATTTATTTGTCATTCTTCCTGTGATTGCAACGATCGCCTCACTGTTTTTGCCAAGCGAGAAAAAACTTCTCGGAACAGAGAAAGAAGGGTAACGAAGAAAAAAGCAAAAGGGCGCTGTCATTTTTCGGCGTCCTTTTGCTTATTTTTGATTTTTAGCTTGCTTAAAAAATTAGGACAATGAAACAAGGTTGTGCCTGTAACGTGAAAGGAAATGACTTATTGGAGGCGGCTAGGTTTGTGGCAGTGGTATCACTTCTTCGATTCTTAAGTCTTGAAGTAGGGGTCTTACGGACGGTTGCGCGTGATAAATAAAAAACTTTTCAAAACAATCATCAACATGCTATAATGTTCACACAATTGTAACAAACTCAAAAGAGAAGGAGCTGGTTTCATGCAATTCCTGAAAAAGTCTTTGAAATATATGGTTATCGGGAATGCAACTGTCTTATTTACATTATTGCTCCTGCCGGTTTTTTTAGTTACGAATCAGGTTGATGCATTAAGCAGCATAATTGATTTTCTTTGGAAGCAAGATTTGTAATTCCGGTGAAAACTTTTCTCCGGAATTTTTTTCCGTCAAATACCAAGACTTCACATTACTATTCAATTGCCTATATCTAATTTATAATATGTATATTCATCGAATAACTTGGAGGTGCATTCCTTGGAGTCTCGGTTAGCGAAAACAGATACTATAAAGAACTTTTTTATCGAAAACCAATCAGAGTTTTCTAAACAGTTGCTTGAAGAGGCAATTAATGTAAGGGATAAAATAAACGAAATCCATCGAATTGGAAATATTGATTTAATCTCGAATGCGAACCGATTGGCCCTTTACGTCGTAGAAGGGAAAAGGGATGAGCTCGTTGAATTTGCAAAGGTTGAAGGAGAAGCCTGGGCTTGCCATGAACTTACGGTCTCATTTAAATTAGAATGGCTGCAGGCGATTCACCGCGTGCTTTGGAGATTTTTATATCATTTTGAATGTATGCAGGAAAAGGAAGCGGATAGAGAAGCTTTCTTTACACTGGAAAGAAACATAAATGAAATGATGGATATTTTTCTGAATACTTTCTTTTTAAGCTTTTCGGATTTTAAAGAAAGAAGATTAAAAACGCAGCAGGAATTAATTGAAAATTTGTCTGTTCCGATCATTCCAATAACAGATTCCGTGAGCATTTTGCCATTAATTGGTGAGATTGACCCACCGCGCATTCAAACGATTAAAGAAAAACTATTGAGGCAAATCAGCGTTTTAAAAATCAGCACGATCATTATCGACTTTTCGGGAGTCACGATCCTCGAACGCCAAATAACTGAAGAAATAAAAAAAGTGCTTCAAGGTGTGAAAATGATGGGATGCAAGCCCATTATTACTGGTCTCCGCCCTAAGACCGTTCAGACAATGATGGACTTTTGCGTGGCATTAGAGGAATACGCTGAAACGAAAGGCACGCTTCAAAAAGCATTGAATAGCTATTTTAAATAAAAAAGGGTGCCACGGGCACCTCTTATTAAAAAATAAGTGTCAATCGGCAGTTCGCCAATTCAATCAAGTCCAACCTCTCACTTCTAAGAAAGACGCCTGTTTTCCTTATTTACCCCAATGTTTATCTATAAAGGAAGCCCTTCCTGACCCAATCCGGTAGCGGTTATAATGCACTGGATTTTTTTTATGGTAACCCTGATGGTATTCTTCTGCTTCGTAAAATGTTGAAGCTGGTAAAATAAGTGTCGCAATCGGTTTTGAGAATTTCTTGCTTTCTTCTAATTCTTTTTTTGATTTCTCAGCTTCCCGTTTTTGTTCTTCACTATGGTAAAAAATTGCGGTTCGGTACGAGGAGCCTCGATCAAAAAATTGCCCGCCAGGATCAGTCGGATCGATTTGTTGCCAAAAAATTTCGAGAAGTTTTCGATAAGGAAAAACAGCCGGATCAAACGTAATTTGAACTGCTTCAAAATGGCCTGTCGTGTCAGAACATACTTCTTCATATGTTGGATTTTCCGTATGTCCTCCTGTGTAGCCTGAAACGACTTTTTTAATGCCTGGCATTTCCTCAAATGGAGAAACCATGCACCAGAAACAACCGCCAGCGAAAGTAGCAAGTTCATTCGAGGAATTGCTCTTTGAATGGTCCATGTAAGTCATACTCCTTTCAGTGCTGCTTTATCGAAAATGACTGTAAAGTTAGGGTGGTTTTTCAATGCGGATGCCGGGAAACTTTCGTCGATGTTCCCATGTAAAAGTTTGTGAAGCGCTTCTGCTTTAGCTTCTCCAGAAATCAGCAATAAAATTTCTTTGCTTTTTAAAATCGATGCAATACCCATTGTAATTGCTTTCGTTGGCACTTCCTCAATGCTTGAAAAAAAACGTGAATTCACATCGCGGGTGTTTGGTGTCAAATCAACGACATGTGTCACAGAGTTGAAAGGTGTGCCTGGTTCATTAAACCCGATGTGCCCATTTTGCCCAATGCCAAGCAGCTGTAAATCAAGCCCGCCGAGTTCGTCAATCATCGCCTCATATTTTTTACATTCTGCCTTTAAATCTTCCGCAGTTCCATTAGGCACATGTGTATTTTTTTTATTAATATTGATTGAATCAAAGAGCTGTTCATCCATAAAAAAACGATAACTGCTCGGATGATCAGCATTAAGGCCTACATATTCATCCAGATTGACTGTGATGATGTCTTCGTATGATGTGCCATTTCTTTTATGATCTTCAATCATCAGTTTGTACGAGCCAACTGGTGTGCTTCCCGTGGCAAGCCCCAATTTCGCGGATGGATTCTGCTTTACTTTGTTTATGATGATTTCTGCCGCTTTTTTACTTAACTCTTCATACGTATCGACCTGTATAACGTTCATATGATCATCCTCTCCCGTTAATTTTTTTATTATAACATTTTCACTTGTTCGTTGCTTATTTTTTATAAAGGTAGTTTTCACATGTTTGACACGCAGTGCTTTATAAAAGAATAACAGTCTATGGTACACTATGTTTGAAAATAAGAAAAGTCAACGGCAATTAAGCAGAAGATGGTATTTTCGCAGTAAAGGGGAGTTATAGATGCTGTTTAAAAAGCGCTTCATAGGTTTGTCTATGTTGACATTCCTTTTATTATTGCTTACAGCGTGCGGCGGAACAAAGCTTTCGGATGAAGGGAATGACGTTTCCGGACAAGACTGGATTGTTGAAAATTTCACTTCAACAACTGAAAGTGGTGAACAACTCTCTTTAAAAGATTTGGAAGGAAAGGTTTGGCTTGCTGACTTTATCTTTTCAAACTGCACATCGGTTTGCGGCCCGATGTCTGCCCATATGTCAAAGATTCAACAATTGCTAGAGGATGAAGATGTGGACGTTCCCATTGTTTCGTTTACGGTCGATCCGGAACGCGATACGCCGGAAGCTTTAAAGAAGTATGCTGATCAGTACGGGGCAAACCTCACAACTTGGCATTTTGTGACAGGCTATTCATTTGAAGAGATTAAAGAGCTTTCCGTCAATTCGTTTAAGTCGCCATTGGAAAAGCCAATGAAAGGCGACGATCAGTTTTCGCATGGCGTTTACTTTTACCTCATTCAAAATGACAAAATTATAAAAACCTATAATGGCGTAAAAGATACTCCGATTGAAGCGATTGTCCAGGACGCCAAAGCACTGAAAAAAGACATGCAATAAAGTGAAAGGAGCATCCTTGTAATGAAAAAATATGCACTCGTTGTTTTTGTAATGGCTTTTGTTTTTCTTGCAGCATGCGGCAATTCAAATGGGGAACAAAATCAGACACAGGCAGATGCCGATAAGGCGTTACTGCCTTTGGAGGTGGAAATTTTAACAGCAGAAGACGCCTTTAAGCCTGGAGAAGAAGGCAAAATTGAAATAAAAGTAACGGAAGGCGAAGAAACGGTTTCTGATGCAGATGAAGTGCTATTTGAAATTTGGCAGCATGGCAAGCAAGAGGAATCCGAAAAAATAGAGGGCCATAATGACGGAGAAGGCATGTATTCGCTTGTCTATACGTTTGAAAAAGAAGGCATTTATTATGTTGTTCCCCATGTAACTGCAAGAGGGAAGCATAACATGCCAAAAAAAGAATTTAACGTTGGGAATGTTAAAAAACCAACAGATTCGGAAGAACAGGACAATGACCATCATCACGGACATCACGGCGACTCCGGCCATCACCATGATGAGAATTTCTCGATTCATATTGTCAAACCTGATATACTAAAAGCAGCAGAAAACGCCGTTTGGCATGTTCATTTAGCGAAGGATGGCAAGCCATTCACAGATGCTGCAGTGCGTTACGAATATTGGAAAACCGGTGAAGAAAAACATACGTTTATCGAAGCGAAAGAAAGCAAGGACGGCGAGTATACTGCTGAATGGAAGTTTGAAAGCCCGGGTGAATATCACGTACAGGTTCACGTTGAAAAAGGCGAGCTTCATGAGCATAAAGAAGAATCGTTTCAAGTCGAATAATTCGATTTGATTGGATTGAAGGTTATTTGAAAATACCTCAATTCCGTTATAAGAGGAGTGAAGTTGCATGTGGCAACAGATAAGCAATAGTTTCGGTTTTCAAGCGCTATGGAGCCCTTGGTTTATCGTGCTTACGATTGCGCTTGCGGTTTTATATTTATGGGCGACAGGGAAAGGAAGACACCGTTTTGCAGAAGCGGAACGGGTGCCTGTTTATAAAAAGATTTTATTTTTGCTCGGATTATTTTTCTTCTATCTCGGATTTGGAGGGCCGCTTTATCTAGTTGGCCATATTATGTTTAGCATTCATATGATTCAAATGGTGGCCAGCCTTTTGCTCGTTCCACCGCTGCTTATACTTGGTTCGCCAAAATGGCTGTTAAAAGCGGTTGTTTTAAAAATTCCCTTCAAAAGGGTTCTTAAATTCTTTGTCCATCCCATTCCAGCCATTTTGCTGTTCAATGTCATGTTCTCGTTTTACCATATTCCGGTAATTTTTGATTATTTGATGGTAAATAAAACGGGCCATGACGTCTATCAAGTCTTTTTGTTTATCGCAGCGTTCATTATGTGGTGGACAGTCATTGCGCCGGTTCCTGAATGGAACAGGCTGTCTGAACTGCAAAGGGTAGGCCTGATTTTCTTGGACGGCATGCTGTTAACGCCAGCGTGCGCTTTGATTATCTTTGCTGAAAATCCTGTATATGAAACGTTTACGAACCCTGTTGCATGGGCAACGGCATTAAGCCTCTGCCTCCCTGGAACACAGACCGTTCCACCAGAGTTAATTGAACAGTTTATGCCACTTAACCTTTTGGAAGATCAGCGTTTAGGCGGCGTGTTAATGAAGGTTGTTCAAGAGGTTGTGTACGGTTCATTTCTTGGCTATGTATTTTTCCAATGGGTACGCAGGGAGAGACAAGAAGACGAGCTTGAGCAGGAAAAAATGGAGCTTGCTCCTGAATATAAGTAGCTGTTAAGCCGGCGATTTACTTTCGAGTAAATTGCCGATTTCTTTTTTATATTCCTTTTCTACAATCAGTTCATATTGCTGCCCCGAAAGGGTGTTAATGATAAGCCGGCCGT
Organism: Pueribacillus theae; assembly: GCF_003097615.1. NCBI lineage: Bacteria > Bacillati > Bacillota > Bacilli > Caryophanales > Bacillaceae > Pueribacillus > Pueribacillus theae. Next base: position 31,614 of record NZ_QCZG01000024.1, on the reverse strand, counting down.
TTGGATACTGGCTGCTTGTAATAGGAAACCAATCTAATGTGTAAGAATGAACGTCTTCCCAGCGGATGAACTTATCGGTAACAGCGATTCCTTTTTCACCGATTTTGCCTTGACGGAACAGGGTGGCAAAACTGGAAAGAGCAGTAATCGCCGCAAAATAAATCGGCATGATTTGAATCAGTTTGAAATAGGCAATTCCTAAAAGACAACCTCCCCATAGAACAATGGCTACAATAATAAAGACCCAAAAATTAGTTTTATTTTTATCCAAGGGTTTTGCGCGGAGCGGCCGTTTATGAATGGGTTCACAGCGTTTTATCGTAAGCTGGACACGGATCCCTTGTACGATTGTATAAATGATGAATAGTACACCCAATCCATTCAATATCCAAAGAAGAACAGCCTCCATATCGAATGCCCCCTTTCTCTTACAAGTATACAAGAGCCATAAGAAAATGTCAGTGCTTTCCAGGCAATGGCATTTTTTTTATTGACAATAAATGAAGTACCAGTGTATTATATAACTAATACACCGTAACATTTTAATTGGAGGTAGAAAAATGAACGCATGGGGCGGTTTGCTTAAAAAGGAATTTCGGTTAGGGTTGCCAGGATTGTATTTGGCATTAGTGCTTTTAGCGATATGGTTTGGTTTTGGAGGCTTTTTACAATGGAAATGGAATGAACCGGGGATACTTTTTGGGTTTTCGGTGGCGGCAATTGTTTTTCATATTTTTTACTTGCCGGTTTATATGTTGATGAGTGCAAACGGGGAAAAAGGCAGGATGCATTTATGGCTTCATAGTCCACATTCCGGCACTGCTTTACTTTTGGCGAAACTACTCAATGGGATATTCGCCATGTTGGTTTCTCTTTGCATTTCACTAGGGATTTTTTTCTTTGCTTTTAATCTAAACAATGCGATCGTTCAAGATGCGCTTGCTCAATTAAATCATAAGCTAGTACTTGTTATTCAAGTTTTGGTACATCTTATCGGCGCGTCTATTTATTTGACGATTTGGGGCATCTTCTTATGGGTGTTAAGCATTGTCTTAAAAAGAGTGACAGGAAAATTCAATTGGGTTGCAATGCTTTTCATCATCATCATTGGACTTTCTTTAATCAACAGTTGGGAATCGTCAAGTCTTTTTGACATGTTGACACACTGGGGCAGTTTTTCAATTAGTATTTCGGGATTTGAAATGATCGTACAAGATGAAATGGTAGATTTCCAATCTGAAGGCATCGGCAAAATATTTCTCGGTAAGTATGTTTACTATGCAATTGTGGCATTGATTGTATTTTTCGCTTCTGGCTGGATGCTTGACAGAAAAGTTGAGGTGTAGCAAATGAAGGACGAATTCAATGCATCGAAGCCGATTTACTTTCAATTGGCAGAACGGATCAATCGGCAAATTGTCCGCAATGAATTGCATGCTGGCGATAAATTGTTATCCGTGAGGGAAATGGCGGTGCAATCAGGCGTGAATCCAAATACGGTGCAACGGACCTATAGCGAATTGGAAAGGATGGGAATTGTGGAAACGAGAAGAGGGCAAGGGACATTCGTAACCGAAAACGTAGACGTGCTTACAAATTTGCGTGAAACAATGAAAGAAGAATATATTTCTAACTTCGTAAACGATATGAAAGAATTGGGTTTTTCTGAAGATGAGATGATGGCAGGGCTTACTGATTATTTTTACGCAGCGAATGAAAAGAGGGGCGAACAAGAATGATCGAATTCTCAAATGTTTCGAAACGATATTTAGCGAAGAAAGCATTGGATGACGTGTCATTTACGCTTCCTGAAGGAAAAATCATTGGGGTAGTCGGAGAGAATGGAAGCGGAAAATCAACAACCCTGAAATTAATGGCCGGGCTTATCCGCCCGACAAAAGGGACGGTAACCATTAACAACCGACGTGTTGACCGGAAAATTTGTGAAATCGTCGCTTATTTATCTGAGCTGGATGCTTATTATCCTTTTTATACAGTTGAAGAGCATATCGATTTTTTTGCCAGCCAATTTTTCGATTTTAATAAAGAAAAGGCAGATCGAATTATAGCGTTTATGAAGCTAGATCGGAAAGCAAAGGTAAAGACGCTTTCCAAAGGAAATCGCGGCAGGCTGAAAATTGCTTTAACCCTTGCGAGGGAAGTGCCGATTTATTTTAATGGATGAGCCGTTTTCGGGCCTTGATCCGATGGTGAGGGAATCAATCGTTAAAGGATTGATTTCATTTATCGACCTGGAAAAGCAGACGGTTATTCTCACTACTCATGAAATTCATGAAGTTGATCCACTGTTAGATACTGTTATGTTGATGAAGGATGGGAAAGTGATACAAATGAAAGACGTTGAGGAATTGCGCCAAGAACGAAACATCGGTGTAGTAGAATGGATGAAAGAAACATATTAATTATTATTTTAAGATTTCTATATAAATACCCTATAAAGCAGCCTACTTTTTAAAGTGTCAGCTTTATAGGGTATATTGGTAATTAGTTTTAATATATATTTATTGATAGACTTTTATTTTTACCGTTCGGACGCCCCAATTGAGGGCTTTTTTCTTGGTAGGCATGTGCAGGTCAATTTTATTGCCTTTCATTGCGCCCCCTGTATCTCCTGCAATCGCTTCACCGTATCCTTCAACCCAAACTTTTGATCCGAGCGGAATCTGCTTTGGATCGACAGAAATGACTTTTGCATTTGGATTTTTCTTTAAATTGATGCCTGTAGCCGTAATTCCACTGCATCCTTTGCAACTGGCTGTATACGCGGTTGCTTTAACTGTCATTGTTTTATATGCTGGTTTTTTGCTAGCTTTTTTTGCGGTTGCTTGTTTTTTATTTGTTGCTGCTTTTGTCGCTTTTTTCGCCGTTGGCTTTGCGACCTTTAACACTTGGTTTGGTTTAATAAGATCCTTTTTTAAACCATTCCAGCTTTTTAATTGATTCACACTCACTTTATGTTTTGTAGCAATTTTCCATAATGTGTCGCCTTTTTTTACTTTATATGTAGTTGAAGCTGCGGAAGAAACCCCCGAAAAACTAAATAGGATAATGCAAGTAGTAACAAGTGAAATTACTATCTTTTTCATTTAACAATCCCCTTTGTAAATGATAGGAAGATTATACCAACTGAATATGACAGAATGATTACAAAGAGATAGTTTTTATATTACAAGGATAAATTAGGCAGTGCTGCTTTATATATAATATGGATGGATCTTATTATAAAAAGGAGTGGAGTGAGAGTGTTCAAGAACCGTTATGGCCAATTCAGAGCAGGGTGGGTTATTTTATTCGCTTTTTTTCTAATAAATATCGCACAAGGTATTTTTATGATCCCGGGTTTGCTTTTATCCGGCCTGCTCGAAGCGAATCAATCGGGAGATTCGTTTGATGCGGAGATAGGCATGTCTGCGTTGGATGGGGATCCATGGGTGTTTCTTTTGCTGCAAGGCGGGGGCACTTTGGGTGGAATTGTTATTACTCTCTTACTATGGCGTTATTTAAATAAATTTCCAATCAAAGAATTGGGTTTTAAGGGAACGATGAAAGATTTGTCGTTTGGCTTGCTTCTTGGTGCGGCCTCCATTACGGTCATTTTTATTGTTTTATTGGCAACGGGTAACGTTACGTTAGTGAATTCATTTTCAGACCCTGAGTTTACCGTCTTTACGTTAACGTTTCTCATTTTGTTTATTCTTGTTGGATTTTTCGAAGAGATGTTTTTTAGGGGTTACGTCATGTCGACGATGGCACAGAGGGGAAACAAAAGGTGGCTCATTTATGCCGTATCGGCTTTGTTTTTTAGCCTTGTTCACGGAACGAACCCAAATGTAAGCATTTTTGGGTTAGTCAATATTTTATTAGTTGGCATTTTATTTGCTTATATGTTTGATGCGACAAACAGCCTATGGATGCCCATCGGATACCATATTACGTGGAATTACTTCCAAGGGAATGTGTTTGGCTTTGCGGTTAGCGGTACAGCGCCGTATGGGATTTATAACGTTGATATTTCAAAAGGCAACGAACTGCTGACAGGCGGCTCATTTGGATTAGAAGGAGGGATGCTTGCAACAATTTTTATTTTCCTCGGCTTTATTGCAACGAATCTTTATGTCAAAAGTCAAAAACTAACTCGTTAGAAATGAATCATTTATCCTGCTTGTGGAGGCAAATTGGCTGAATTCGTCTATTTTATTGAATATTCCCATTTGATGGCTTATACTAGTTTATGTATAAATTTGCTGGATTTTGTTGAAATTGGAAAAATTTTAGATTACAATTTTTATAAATATACTATACCTTTACGCCTAGTAGAATCTTCTTAAGAGCAAGGGCTAAAAATAGCATTTATGCGGGAATAAACATCTGTGTTTAGGGAGACTGACGATATGTTTTATAAAAAGGATATCAATCATGTATTTCAACCTGTTTTTAGTCCAAAACAACGGAAAGTAATTGGATACGAAGCTTTGATGAGGCATGATTTTTTTCCGCAGCCAGACGTGATCTTTCAAATTGCCAGGGAATTAGATAAGCTTTATCTATTGGACTCGTTATCCATTCAAAAAGCCATTGAGACATTCAATTTTGGCTATAAGGGGTTTTTATTTTTAAATATTTTTCCTTCAACGTTGCTCACATCGGAGTTTTTGATTTTTTTAGAAGAAATACAAAAATATCAAATCAATCCAAAAAAAATTGTGTTTGAATTAAATGAGACGGTGGAAGAAGAAAATATTTGGAATTTACCTTCTTTAAAAAATCAAATCTCCGTCATGCAGAAATTAGGGTTTCTTATAGCCTTGGATGATGTTGGTGCTGGGGCTGCTTCCTTAAAAAAAATTATTGAAATCCAGCCGGACATGATTAAGCTTGATCGATTTTTCTCGGTTAAATTGGCGGAATCAAATAGTAAACAGGAGCTCCTCACTTTCTTCGTCAACTTCTGTAAAAGCCAAAAATCAATGCTTGTTTTAGAAGGGGTGGAAGAATCGGTTGATTTCGTTACAGCCGAGCGACTGGACATACCATTTGTGCAGGGATATTATATAAGCAAACCTCTTCCTTTTAAACAGGTAAAAAAGAAAATCTTAAGTGAATGAAAAAGAACGCTTGCATCCAAAACATTAGCAGCGTTCTTTTTTATTGAAATACGTGTTCAAAAAGGAGGACAAAAAGAGCCGAGAAGTTCGAGGAAGCGAAGTTCTGAGGAACAGAGCGTATGTTTGAAGGATACGTGAGTACCGCAAGAACGAAGCTGACGAAGAAATTCGACAACTTAAGATGTTCGACTAAAAGCATCACTTCCTGTGATAACGTCGAACTGACTCACATCCTGTGAGCCTCCGGACTTTTTGAACAACCTCTTAAATGATAAAATAAGCGCCGATTGACAGGAGGATTGAAGTTATCCCCATGGCAATAAGCGGTTTTAATGCTTTTGTACGCAAGTCACGAAGACTGACGTTTAGACCTAGGCCAACCATTGCCGCTGTTAAACACCATGTTGTCACATCCGAAACGCCATTCATGAAGCTTTCAGAAACAGGAATCGAATGTCCAAGCACATAACTTCCAAAAATACTTAAAATAATAAAGCCGATTAAGAACCAAGGGAATTCAACTTTCGCAATTGCTTGATCTTCTCCCCGGCTTTTCCATTTTATGAAGTACATAAAGATGAAGCATAGTGGAACAAGCAGAAAGACACGACCTAGCTTTGCCAGTAAACCTATCGCTAATGCATCTTGCCCCCCCGGTGCTGTCGCTAAGGCAACATGTGCAATTTCATGTAAACTAATTCCTGACCAAATTCCATAATCAACAGCCGATAGTGGTAGGATAGGCCTTAGAATGGTGTACGTAATCGCAAATATCGTTCCCATGAGTGCAATAATTCCAACGCCAATGGCGGTATCCTCGTCTTTGGACTTCACGATTGGCGCTATCGCTGCAATTGCTGCTGCACCACAAACTCCTGTGCCGACTCCTAGAAGTAGGGAAATTGATTTATCGGCTTTTAACAATTTTGCCAACCAAATCGTTAGTAAAATAGCAAAGATAATGACACCTGCATCTCGAACGAGTAATCCTAACCCATCATGTAAAACGGTATCAATATTTAACTTGAGACCATATAGGATGATGGCAAATCGTAGTAATCTTTTCGATGAAAACGCAATTCCTGAGCGAATGACCTCAGGATATCCAAAAATTTGCCGATAGAGGACAGCAATAATAATCGCACAAGCTAATTGTCCAACATGGTCAAAACCAGGCACTTTAGCCAATAAGAATCCTAATAGGGCAATAAGAAATGTGAAAGCAACACCACCCAGCCATAAAGCGAATGACGGTGGTAGTTTCTTTGGTTCGGAAGGTTGATTGGGTTGTTCAAGTACTTTTTTGTTTTGCATTGCCATTTCATCACCTCCGTTATTTCATGGCAACCTCAGCATAAAGGATTTTTTATAATAAGAAAAATAAATCATTATGATTATCATTATAAGTAAAGCTGTATAATTGAAGGCAACAATGGCTTTGAAAAGAAAGGCGGGTAAAAATGGATCAACAGTTACAAATCTTTGTCACGGTAGCAGAAAGAAAGAATTTTTCGCGCGCAGCCGAAGAATTACATATGACTCAACCAGCAGTAAGCCAATATATTCAAACATTCGAGCGTGCGATTGGAACGAAATTACTGGAACGCAGCAATAAATATGTACGCTTAAATAAGGCAGGAGAAATCGTCTATCACCATGCAAAAGAAATACTAGGGCTTTATGCAAAAATGCAACGGTTAATTGATGATCTAATGAATAAGGCAAGCGGTTCATTGTCAATCGGAGCCAGTTACACCTTTGGTGAATACGTTCTGCCGCATATTATTGCGAAAATGCATGATAACTATCCACTTATTAATCCAACGATTTCGATAGGGAACACAAAGGAGATTGCTGAACTTGTCCTTGGCCATCAATTAGATGTAGGTATTGTGGAGGGAGAATTCAAAAGCACGAAACTATTATTCGAACCATTTGCGGAAGATTCAATGATCGTCGTCGCTTCACCAAACCATCGCCTCGCTTCAAAAAAAGGTTGGATTAGGGTACCTGATCTAGAGAAAGAAACGTGGATTGTTCGGGAAAATGGCTCTGGGACGAGAGAAGCAACAGAAAAAATGTTCCGTTTGTTTGAATTCGCACCAAAAAAAATAATGGAATTTGGGAGTACACAACTGATTAAAGAATCTGTAGAAGCGGGACTTGGGATTAGCTTGCTATCACATTGGGCGATTCGAAAGGAACTTTCACTAGAGAGTTTACAAAAAGTAGAGATAAAGGGACTTCCTTTCACACGTAAATTTTCTATTGTGACGCAAACTCCATTCCAGACGAAAGCGCTGGAAGTGTTTTTGGAACAAATAAGAAACGCTGAGGTAGGAAAGCATCCTCTTTAAAATCCTACTTATGAATGTGTTAAAATGATCCTATAATTGTTAACGATGAAAGGTTGATTCGTATGGAAAATTCAGTAAAGCTTACTTCTCTATCATCCAAAGGAGGCTGTGGTTGTAAGATTGGACCTACCGATCTTGCACAAGTTTTAAAAACATTGCCTCCTGCAGTTAGTGATCCAAATTTACTCGTCGGACTTGATACGAGTGATGATGCTGGGGTTTATCGTTTGAATGAGTCAACCGCCCTTGTTCAAACCGTCGATTTTTTTACCCCGATAGTGGACAATCCATACGACTTTGGACAAATCGCAGCAGCAAATGCTATCAGTGATGTCTATGCAATGGGCGGGACGCCAATCACTGCGCTTAATATCGTTGCTTTTCCCATTACTACACTAGACAAAAGTATTCTAACCGAAATCCTGCGTGGAGCAGGCGATAAATTGAAAGAAGCGGATGTAACCCTTGTCGGTGGCCATTCCATTGATGATAAGGAACCGAAATTCGGTCTTGCGGTGACTGGTGTTGTCCATCCTGAAAAAGTGCGAACGAATACAGGCGCACAACCTGGTGACAAATTGATTTTAACGAAACCAATTGGAGTAGGTATTTTAACCACTTCCATTAAAAATCATTTACTTTCTGACGATGAAATCACTCGTGTGACGAAGGTTATGACAACACTTAATAAAACAGCTGCCGAAACAATGCAATCTTACCGTGTTCATGCAGCGACTGATGTTACTGGCTTTGGTCTATTAGGTCATGCATTTGAAATGGCAAAAGGAAGCAACGTTGGTTTGAAAATTTTTTACGACCAAGTCCCCATCTTACCAAGAGTCAAAGATTTAGCAGAATCCGGTTCTGTACCTGGCGGAACAAAAAATAATTTTACCCATTTAACCGACGTTGTTACGTATTCTGATACATTGGATCAAATTGACAAATGGATTCTTTGTGATGCCGTTACATCAGGAGGATTGTTAATTTCTGTTGCAAATGACGATACTGAGAATATGCTTTTGGATCTCCAATCCAAAGGGGTAGAAGCCAGGATGATCGGCCAAGTCACTCAGGAAAATCGAGGGAAGATCGTTGTTGAATAGTTCCCAACCTTCAAGATGGGGTGTAAACGATGTTTCAAGATATCTCATTAACCGACTTATTCAATGCCCAAAAAAAAGGATGCCATACGACTGTTGATGTCCGTTCTCCAAAAGAATACGAAGAAACGACCATTCCGGGAAGTATAAATATTCCCGTATTTACGAATGAGGAACGCGCAGAAGTCGGTACACTATACAAACAAAAAGGACAGGACGCTGCCAAGGAACGCGGACTAGAAATTTTCTCTCAGAAGTTACCCGCGTTTATTGAGGCATTTAAACAAATCGATACACCGATCACGGTATTTTGCTGGCGTGGAGGAATGAGAAGTAAAACAGCCGCGACGGTTCTCGATTTAATGGGAATACAAGTAAACAGGTTAAAGGGTGGGATTCGTTCCTACCGCAAATGGGTTGTTCATGTATTGGAACAACAAGAATGTAAGCCTGAGCTTCTCGTTCTAAATGGGTATACGGGTTCAGGAAAAACCGCCATTTTAAAAAAACTGGCTCAGAATCATTATCCTGTGATTGACCTGGAAGGAATGGCGAACCATCGGGGCTCTATTTTTGGACACATCGGACTTGAACCCAGTAACCAAAAGAATTTTGACTCGGAACTTGTACAAGCACTCTTGCGACATCAAGCTCAACCTTATGTCTTTATGGAAGGGGAAAGCAAACGGATTGGCAAAGTAGTTATTCCAGACTTTCTTTACAAAAAAAAGGAAACAAGTAAACAAATTTTTATTCGCCTTCCTATGGAGGAAAGAGTCAAATTGATCTTAAATGACTATCAGCCATGGACGGATCCACAAAAGTTCATTGACGCATTCAGGCGGATTAAAAAACGGATTCATACACCAATCGCCAAACAAATCGAAGAAGATTTGCTAAGCGGCAACTATGCTCATGCGACTGAATTATTATTGGAATACTATTATGATCCGAGATATGAACACTCGACAGATCTCTATCCGGACAACAAGAAAATAATCATAAACGCAAAAAATCTAGACGTAGCTTATGAAAAGATCATTCAAACCATTGAAAAGCCAGTTGTGATGAAACGTTAACCTAGAATGTCAGTATTATCATATACTGGCATTTTTTTATTTTTCCAAGAGAAAACCATTTGACTTGTTTGTTTATACCGTATATACTAACCATATACAGTAAATACAAAATATACAGTTTGGGTGAGGCCATGAATATTATTATTTCAAACACGGTTGATCAGCCAATTTATATGCAAATTAAGAATCAGATTAAAGAACAAATCTTACTCGGCGAATTGAAAGAAAAAGAAGCGCTCCCATCGATTCGCAAACTTGCGAAGGAGCTTCAAATTAGTGTGATTACAACGAAAAAGGCATATGAAGAGCTTGAAAAAGAAGGGTTTATTGAGACGTTTCCGAGTAAAGGTTCGTTTGTCTCGGCACAAAACCAAGAGCTTTTAAAAGAGAAGCAATTAAAAGCGATTGAGGATCAAATGGTGAAAATGATTGAAGATAGCAAAGCATTCAACATGAGCCTAGATGAACTCATCCATATGCTGACATTGCTATATGAGGAGTGAAAGAATTGGAAAATTGCGTTCAAGTACGTAACGTAAGCAAAGATTTCGGGGGATTTTCATTAAAAGATATTAGCTTTGATATTAAACAAGGTTTTATAACCGGCCTTATCGGTCCAAACGGTGCGGGGAAAAGTACAACCATTCGTTGTCTTATGAATTTAATCAATATTGATCATGGAGAAATTCAACTGTTCGGAAAAACACATGAATCTGATACAAAGGAAATCAAGCAGCGCATTGGTTATGTTAGCGACGAAAATTATTATTACGAAGAGTTGTCTATTGAAAAAAACAAACGCATCATTGCACCATTTTACGAGACATGGAATGACGATGCATTTTACCGATACCTCAAAATGTTTAACCTTCCTGCTATGAAACAAGTAAAAAAATTATCAAAAGGGATGAAAATCAAATTTGCGCTTGCCATGGCACTCGCGCACGATCCGGAACTGATTATCATGGATGAACCGACATCTGGACTCGATCCTATTTTCAGAAGAGAATTGCTCGATCTGTTGTTAGAGATTTTGCAGGATGAAAAGAAAGCAGTGTTCTTCTCAACGCATATAACAACCGACCTTGAACAGATTGCCGATTATATTACGTTCATAAATGACGGGAAAATCGTATTTAGTAAAGAGAAGGAAGAAATTATGGAACAGTATGCCATTGTAAAGGGGGCACGAACTTATTTAGCAGACATTCGAAACCAACAGGTCGTTGGATTTAAAGAAACAGACGTCGGTTTTGAATGCTTAATGGTCGATCGAAAGCAAATTCCAAGTGAGTTAAAGCAGTCGCTTGCTATCGAAAAACCAACGCTTGAAGAGATTATGTATTACACCGTAAGGGGGAATAAAGTTGAAGGCTCTCATTCTTAAAGATTTATATACCCAAAAGGTTTACATTTATTTTTTTAGTATGATGTGGTTTGTCATTGTTACGAATTTTTTTACAGATGGCTCCCCCTTTCGCCATGTTCTTCTTCTGACCATTCTAGCTTTTTGGTTAGCGTCTTCTACAAACGCAAATACAAAATCCTTTGAAGGTGAATCGGTTTTAATCAATAGCTTACCGATTACGAGAAGGCAAATCGTTTTAGCGAAATATACATCAGGCCTTATGTGGTTTGCTTTTGCGGCCATTGCTGTACTTGTTTACATTTTTCTCTTCGATACGTTTGCGCCTTTCCCGACTCGAATGATGCACGTAGACGAGTTCATTTTGTCGCTCAGTGGATATTACATTTTGTTGTCTGTTTTTTATCCGATTCTTTTCCAAGCCGGATATCATATTTCATCCATCGTAACTTTCGTTTTTGCCTTCGTTGTTAGTATGGGAATCCGAATTTTTCATAACATGGTGGAAAACCCCGGGTTAACGTTCATGCCTGGAATTGTGGAGACGCTAGAATCGAACGCGACATTGCTCATGTTCGTTTTCATCGCTTTCAGTATCTTCATCACACTAATTTCGTATGGTCTTTCTGTTCGTATTTATGAACGAAAGGATTTTTAAAGGGGTATAAAATGATGTTTTCTAAAAAAGGTTCTTTATTATATGCATCCATTTTTCTTTCTGTTTTATTATCAGGGTGCGGGGGTGGTGAAGCAGTTGATGAAGCAGGTCAATATATTTCAACCGTTGAAGAAATCGATATTCCAGATGATGTAAAAGTAATCGGCTTGGGAGAGGCGACACATGGAAATATCGAATTTCAAGAGTTGAAAAAAGATGTATTTGAAGCATTAATTAAAAATGAAAATGTCCATGTATTTGTCTTGGAAGGTGATTTTGGAGGCGGGCAGCAAATCAATCAATTCATTGTAAATGGAAATGGTACAGCTGAAGAGGCAGTAAAAGCTCTTGATTATAGTATTTATAACACGGAGCAAATGGTTGATCTTGTTCAATGGTTGCATGATTATAACGTTACGGCGGGTGAGGATGAGAAAGTTTACTTTTATGGTAACGATATGCAGCGCTATGACTTCAGTAAAAAGGAAGTCCTTGACTATTATGAAGCCGTGAATCTAGACAATAATAAAAAATATGCAGATCAGCTGAAAAACGTTTCAAATGATACAATGCGAGAATTAACAACAAAGCAGTTGGAAGAAATAAATCATACCGTCGATAACATCCTTTTAGATCTGCAATCAAACGTAGGGACATACGAAGAACAATCTTCTCACGATGCTTTTTCCTTCGCTTTACAACATGCACAAATTATGAAGCAGCGTACGCAGCTATTTTTAAATGAGGAGAACTATACAAAGCTTCGCGATAAATATTTAGCAGATAACTTACAATGGATTGTAGAATTTGAAGCAGAACGTGGTCATGGTAAAGTATTTGTCTCCGGTCATAATGGTCATATTGAAAAAACATCTGCATCGTTAGCTGGCTACAAATCAATGGGGAATTATTTAGATGAGTTATATGGAGCGGAGTATTTCGCCATTGGTACGGACTTAATTAACAGCGAATTTCAGGCCTTAAACCGTGGATCTGATGAAAGACAGATTCATACAATAGAGAATCATAATGATTTAGTTGATGCATTTAGTGAAGTTGAGCCAAATATTTTTTACGTTGGGTTTGAAAAAGCGAGTGAGTCAGAGGAATTATTGAATATGATAAAGAGCGAGCAAAAAATGGTAAATATTGGTGATGACTTCCGTTCCTGGCACAGGTTGTTAAAAATGTTTTACACGATTGAAATGATACCAAAAGAGGCATATGACGGCATTATTATTATAAAGGAAGCAGTACCAACGACTGTAATTGATAAAACAGAAGTACTATAATCCAACTTTTTTATAAAAGTTCCATCTGTTACTCAAAATTTTAGAATCTATTTTGATCAATCTTTTTTCAAAATGGATTCTTTTTGTTTCTAATTTGTAAAAAACGTGTATATAAAACCAAGAAGCCCATTTTCTCGCAAAGGAAGTGTTCATCTTGGCTATGACGGAAAAAGAGAAGGAAATCCTATTTATTATCGAAAAACTAAAGGAAGAAAAATACGACGAAATCAATGATTTATTAAAAGGGAAACGTCCCTACGACATGGCTGAGGTCTTTCAAAAAATACCTGAACGCCATCGGGCGGCTATGCTGCACCATCTCGAGCCCGCGGCTTTGGCAAGCATGATGCAAAAGCTGAAACATATCCACCAATTTGAGCTTCTGAGCAAAATCGGAAAAGAGAAAGCATCGAAAGTTTTGGCGCTCCTTGATACAAGCATCATTTCCAGCCTTCTAAGGCATTATCCCAAAGCGGATATCGAGTTTTTTTTCAAGAAGATGGAAGAGAACAATGCCGAATATATTAAGAAAATGATGGAGTACCCGGATGATTCGGCGGGAAGCCTCATGACAAACCGGTACATTGCCTTGGACAAAGAATTGACTGTTAAAGAAGCAGTGGAAAAAATTAGAGCGCTCGCTCTTTTCTCTGAAAGCGTCGAGCATGTATATGTCGTGAATGAATCCGGCGAATTTGAAGGGACGATTCCTTATAAAGACCTGGTTTTGGCAAATCCGGAAGATTGCATAAAAGACATTATGCTAAAGAATGCTCTGTGTATTAACGCTAATACAAAAAGAGCAGAAATTACCCGATTGTTAAGACGGGATGATTTTACGGCCCTGCCGGTTGTTGACGATGACCATAAACTTGTTGGAGTCATTACGTTTGATGACATGCTCCATCTTACCATTGAGGAAGCCAAAGATGATTACGGGAAATTTGCTACGGCTAGTAAAGAAATCGATTTTGGAACGAAGCCTTTTCGTGCGGCGATTCGCAGAATTCCTTGGCTTATCGCTCTTTTATTGATTGGGCTAGTCTCCGGAAGCATCATCGCCCATTTTGAAGCAACATTGGATAAAGTTGTCGCACTCGCTTTTTTTATGCCTTTAATCGCCGGAATGACAGGGAATACAGGCACACAGTCATTGGCTATTGTCGTGCGTGGCCTTTCTGAGGGCGATGAGATGAACTTGAAAACAATCATTAAATTAATCTTTCGAGAATTTAGGGTTAGTCTCATTATTGGGTTAACGTGCGGCTTTCTCATTTTTCTTATCGCATTCATCTGGCAAGGGAATCTTTATTTAGGTTTTGTCGTTGGCTCATCACTCCTTATGACGCTGATTCTAGGTACACTCGCAGGAACCATCATTCCGATTATTTTATATAAAATAAAGCTCGATCCGGCGGTAGCTTCTGGTCCTCTTATTACGACAGTCAATGATATTTTCTCGTTAGTCGTCTATTTTTCAATTGCTACCATGTTTCTATCAAAATTAATGTAACTTTGAAAAGTTACAAAATATGACAAATCCATTTCAAAGTTTACAAATCTTCCTAGTATGTTTTTGGTTAAGATTAACCGGGTAAATAAAGTACTGTAAGCCACGAAACTAATTTAAAGGAGGAATTAAAGATGGCAAAAGATAAGAATAATAACGACGGAAAAATGAGTGTTGAAGAAGCTGGACGCATGGGTGGAGAAGAAACAGCCCGTACACATGATAAAGAATTCTATCAGGAAATTGGCCGTAAAGGCGGCGAAGCCACAGCAGAAAGCCACGATAGAGAATTTTATGAGAAAATTGGCCACAAAGGCGGCGAAGCGACCGCTGAAAATCATGACAGAGATTTCTATGAAAAAATCGGTCGCAAAGGCGGCGAAGCCACCTCTGAAAACCATGACAGAGATTTCTATGAAGAAATAGGAGAAAAAGGCGGAAACGCCCGCGCGAAACAACGCGACGACGACTAGTAAAGTAATCGATGCAACGTGAGGATACGGTTCGTTCCGTATCCTTTTTCTGTGTCTAAATTATTTTTGTTGCTAAATAAAAAATTTAAAATCTATAAAATATATATTGACAATAAGAATACTAGGAATTAAGATAGGTGTTAATCACTTATCAAAAAACTTATCAAGAGTGACTGAGGGACAGGCCCAATGACGTCCGGCAACCTCCAGAAATGGAAAGGTGCTACTTCCTGCAGAATGGTTCCATTCTGAAAGATAAGACATATCGTACTGTTTTAGTTACGCGAGTCTCTTTCAGAAATGGAAGGGATTTTTTTATTTTTCATAGAGTTTAGGGGGGTTATCTTTGATAGAAGTTCGAAATCTTGTTAAAGAATACAAAACAAAAAAAGGAAAAACAATAGGTGTCAACAATGTTTCCTTGAAAGTAAAGGAAGGTGAGATATTCGGAATTGTGGGATACAGCGGTGCGGGAAAAAGCTCTCTTTTACGGTGCTTAAATTTACTTGAAAAGCCGACAAGTGGGGAAGTTCTCGTTGATGGTGTGAATTTGACGACCCTAAACAGTAGCGAACTTCGTAAAGCCCGTTTGAAAATCGGAATGATTTTCCAGCACTTCTATTTAATTAGTTCAAAAACTGTCTATGAAAACGTAGCATTTGCACTTAAGGCTGCCGGCGTTCCAAAAAAAAAGTTTAACGAGCGTGTCACTGAATTGCTTGAACTTGTTGGCTTAGGGGATCGGGCCTCGCACTACCCAGCACAATTAAGCGGAGGACAAAAGCAGCGTGTCGGCATTGCAAGAGCGCTTGCAAACAATCCAAAAGTCCTTCTTTGTGATGAAGCGACATCTGCTTTAGATCCTAGCACGACAAAATCGATTTTATGTTTGCTTAAATCGATTAATAAAAAACTTGGGATTACGATCGTTGTCATTACGCACGAAATGGAGGTTGTGAAGGAGATTTGTGACCGGATGGCGGTGATGCAAGACGGCCGGGTGATTGAAGAAGGGCTGGTATATGATCTTTTTTCCAATCCTAAGCAGCCGCTCACGAAAGATTTTATCGAAACTGTTTTGCAATTACAGTTGCCTGAGCGACTAAGCCAAAATCGAAAAGGAACATTAATCAAAATTCAATTTAAAGGTGTCTCAGCCGAAGAAGCGTTAATCTCAGATGTGTTTAAAAAGTTTAACGTGAAGGGGAATATTCTTCACGGGAAAATTGAATACATTAAAGACAATCCGTTAGGCATTTTTATTATGGAAGTAACAGGAGATAAGCAAGAGGTTAATCAAGCGATTGACTATATAACAAAACATACAGAAAGTTTGGAGGTGATCGCAGATGCTGCTTGATTCACTTATACAGCTTATCCCAGAAATTAATACTGCATTTTTGCAGACGATTTACATGGTTGCGATTGCGTTGTGTATCGCTATCATTTTTGGTTTGCCTCTTGGTATTTTGCTATATGTAACGGATAAAGATTTATTTTTAGAAAACAAAATTGTGAAATCGATTGTTGGTACTGTTGTGAACTTAATTCGTTCCGTCCCTTTTATTATTTTACTCGTTGCCTTAATTCCGTTCACACAAAAAATTGTCGGTACAACGATTGGACCGACTGCAGCAGCTGTGCCGCTGTCTGTCGCTGCGATTCCTTTTTTCGCTAGAATCGTAGAGTCATCAATAAGAGAAATTGATAAGGGGGTAATTGAAGCTGCGATTGCGGCTGGCGCCACACCATGGATGATTATTAAAGAAGTGCTTTTACCTGAAGCGCGTCCAGGCCTCGTGAGCGGCATTACAATTACGACGATTAGCTTGATTGGCTATTCTGCGATGGCCGGCATTGTAGGCGGAGGCGGCATTGGCGACTTGGCGATTCGGTTCGGTTATTACCGCTATGACAATGTGATTATGTTCACTACAATCATAATCCTCGTCGTTCTCGTTCAAGTGATTCAGATTGCAGGAGACAGAGTTTCACGTCTCATTGATAAGAGGTAAAGGATGCGAAATAGGAAATATCCTATTAAACATAAAAAAGAAAAATAGTTGGGGAGAGAAAACGATGAAAAAAGTATTTAGTGTTTTAACCGTAATTTTACTGGTAGGCTTGCTAGCAGCATGTGGCGGTACAAAAGATGCAGGTTCTGATGGAAAAAAAGCTGAGGACAGTAAGACAGAGAAAACTGAACTAAAATTCGGTGCGACAGCGGGTCCTTACAGCGATATGATCTCAAAAGCAATCAAGCCTTTGCTTGAAGAAAAAGGCTACAAGATTGAAGTTGTAGAGTTTAGCGATTACGTCCAGCCGAATATCGCATTAGATAACGGTTCCCTTGATGTTAACATGTTTCAGCACAAAATTTATTTAGATAATTTTGTGAAAGAACATAATCTTGAGTTATCTGATCTCATTACAATCCCTACGGTGCCAATTGGCCTTTATTCTAATAAAATCAAAAGCATTGAGGAAATACAAGATGGCAGCACGATCGCGATTCCAAATGACCCTACGAATTTAGCAAGAGCGCTATTAATGCTTCAAGATGCAGATTTAATTACGATTAGTGATCACGTTGAACCATTGAAGGCTTCTGAAAAAGATGTAAAAGATAACCCGAAAAACATAAAATTTCAGCCAGTGGAAGCAGCCCAACTGCCGCGAACTCTTGAAAGTGTTGACTTGGCGGCGATTAATGGAAACTTCGCTTTAGCAGCAAAAATGAATTTACTTGATGCACTTGTCCTTGAAAATATCGTTCCTGAATATCAAAATCTCATTGCAGTAAGAACAGCTGATCTGGATGCTCAATTTACAAAGGATATTAAAGAAGTCGTTGAATCACCAGAATTCGAAGAAATTATTGATAAAGATTTCCAAGGGTATAGCAAGCCTGATTGGATGAAGTAAGTTTTAAGGCCTGAACAGCTTAATTGTTCAGGTCTTTTCTTGCAAGTTAAGAAAGTATAAATTTGCAGCAAAGTAGAAAAGTCGACGCAGCAGCAAATTTTAAGTCCAAAGTATCAGGGCAACTACGCCTCTGTCTTCGCCTTTTAAGGCTTGCCAATCGGCGAGTTTTCTTTATGAAAAAGTTTAACTTCATTCAGCAGAAGTCCCTCACTTCTGTAAATGGTGAAAGTAATCTAGTTTGTTGCTTGACATCCAGATATAAGACATGCAATAATTGTCTCGAAATCAAGATACATTAACAAAAAGGTTTGATTCTGATGGATAACAAGGAAACAGCAACAAAAGATGAACTGTCGCTAAAATTGTTTGTCGTGTTGTCGCGCGCATACCGGGAAATTACTGACCGTGTAACGGAAGATATAAAAAGCCACGGTTTGAACCCTACTGAATTTGCTGTACTTGAGCTTTTGTATCATAAAGGCGATCAAGCGATACAACAAATCGGAAAAAAAGTTTTGCTTGCAAGCGGAAGTATTACATACGTCGTTGATAAGCTGGAAGCAAAAGGACTTTTGATGAGAAAGCCGTGCCCGAAAGACAGGCGTGTCACGTTTGCTGTCATAACAGAAAAAGGAAAAGAATTAATCGCCGGCATTTTTCCAGCCCATAAAAAAGCGATATCTAACATCTTCGGAGGGCTGGATGACAGTGAGAAAGAGCGTATGATTACGATGTTGAAAAAGCTCGGCTTTCACGCGCAGGAAATGAAGTAATTTTTTTAATAAAATATCTCGAATTAAGATTATCTGATTGTAGGCTAATTTAGCGTAGGTATTGAAATTTGGATTCTGATTTGGATAGAAAGTCGGATTTTTAGACATAATAAAATGATCATTTTTGAAGGGAGAATGTTTACATGTCCAATGTAAATTTAGCAATCATTTACTACAGCTCGACAGGGACAAACTATAAAATGGCAAAAATGGCGGCAGAAGCTGCAAAAGAGGCGGGTGCAGAAGTAAAAGTACTAAAGGTTCAAGAATTAGCCCCACAAGAAGCAATTGAATCCAATCCCGCATGGAAAGCGCATTACGAAGAGGCGAAAGATATCCCTGAGGCATCAAGCGATGACTTGGAATGGGCAGATGCGATGATATTCAGTGCACCGACGCGATTCGGAAATGTTCCTTCCCAAATGAAACAATTTATGGATATGCAAGGAGGTCTTTGGGCACAAGGCAAGCTTGCGAACAAAGTTGTCAGCGCTATGACCTCTGCTCAGAATGCGCACGGCGGGCAAGAACAGACGATTACAGCGCTCTATACAACAATGATGCATTGGGGAGCCATTATTGTAGCGCCCGGCTATACGGATCAAGCGATTTTCGGAGCGGGCGGCAATCCTTACGGAACGAGCGCAACCCAGGGCAAAGATGGCAACATGGTCGAAGATGTGGAAGCAGCCGTGAAGCATCAAGCGAAACGTACCGTTCAAGTTGCTGAATGGGTGAAAAAAGGCCGGCAATAATGTAAAAAGCTTTCACTAGTCTTGTTTTCAAGACCGGTGAAAGCTGTTTTTTTAAAATTTGCCCACTCGAAAAATTAAACGAACCGGCTTCTGTCCTCTGTCTTCCGACCTCCGGATTTATACTTGGCCTACAAATTCATACCCTGCCTCATCAATCGATTCAGTAAAATGATCAATATCAACTTTATTGGCATCATATGTCACTGTTGCTGTTCCATTTTTAAGATTAACTTCAGCGGAATGAACGCCGTCAATTTCGTTTAAAGCTTGTTCAACAGCCGCTTTGCAATGATCGCAAGTCATGCCTTGAATTTTTATTGTAATATTTTCCGTCATTTCGTTACCTCCCAAGGTATCATGCTTGTACAATTTTTCCATGCATTGTATTTTTAATATAGCAGCGAAGAATTTACACTGTCAATTTTTCGATATGACAGTAATTTTTCTATCGTTATATGATGATGAAACTATACCCTGAGCAGGTATATGGAAGGAGATGTTATAATGGCTTCTCAACCTGCAGCTATGGAAAAAGTAACGTTAGACATAGAAGGTATGACTTGTGCGGCATGTGCGAACCGGGTGGAAAAAGGATTAAAAAAAGTCGAAGGTGTCGCCGAAGCCAATGTAAATTTAGCGAATGAAAAGGCGACGATTGTCTTTGATAACAAGAAAACAAATACAGACCAATTGATTGAGAAGGTCGTAAAGACTGGATATAAGGCGCATCCTTATGTTTCGAAGGATCCGGAGGCTGAGAAAGCCGAGAAAGAAAAGCAATATAAACTGCAACGCGAATCTTTTCTAATTGGAGCTGTTATTTCATTGCCGTTTCTTGTGCAAATGGCCGGTGATTTAACTGGCAACATGTCGCTTATGATGCCAGGCTGGATTCAATTCGTTCTTGCAACTATTGTGCAATTTACGCTGGGTTGGCGGTTTATACGCGGGGCCTACAATGCATTAAGGGGCGGAAGTGCAAACATGGATGTTTTGGTTGCGATGGGAACGCTTTCCGCGTATTTGTACAGTACATTTCTATTTTTTCATGGACAAGAAATAGGTCTGTATTTTGAAGCATCAGTCGTTATTATTACATTGATTATTCTTGGAAAATTGCTTGAATCAAGAGCCAAAGGCAGAACGTCAGAAGCTTTAAAAAAATTAATGGGGCTTCAAGCAAAGGTTGCCCATGTCATCCGAAATGGCGTTATGCAGGACATTCCTATTGACGAAGTTCAAAAGGGGGATGTGCTCTATGTAAAGGTTGGCGAAAAAATTCCTGTAGATGGACTAGTCGTTGAAGGCAGAACATCGGTTGATGAGTCGATGCTAACAGGAGAGAGCCTGCCAGTAACAAAAGAAGCAGGAGACACCGTAATCGGGGCAACGATAAATAAACACGGCTCCATTACAATGAAAGCGACAAAGGTTGGAAAAGAAACCGCTTTGGCGCAAATTATTCAAATGGTTGAAAAAGCGCAAGGTTCAAAAGCGCCGATTCAAAGCCTTGCAGATAAGATTTCGGCCGTATTTGTACCCATTGTTATCGGGATTGCTCTCCTTACATTTGTGATCACTTTTTTTGTTGCGGGTTTTTCATCCGCTTTAATCAGCGCGGTGGCAGTGCTTGTCATTGCTTGCCCTTGCGCGCTTGGGTTAGCAACACCGACAGCGATTATGGTAGGAACAGGGAAAGGGGCTGAAAATGGGGTTCTTATTAAGGACGCCAGCCATTTGCAGATGCTGAAGGATATTGATACGGTTATTCTTGACAAAACTGGAACAATTACAAAAGGAAAACCAGAAGTAACAAAGATTCGTGCTTTTACTATTAGCGAAAATGATATGATAAGAGCAGTTGCAAGTGCTGAACAGGCTTCTGAGCATCCACTTGCAAAAGCGATTATTGATTACGCGAAAGAAAAGAAGATAAAGCTTGAAAACCCTGTTCGTTTTGAAGCCATGCCAGGTTACGGGGTTATGTCTGTCGTTGGAAATAAAACATATACCGTAGGCAATCAAAAATTAATGGAGTTTAAACGCATTGATATTTCCAATCTAGCAAATGAAATGGAGAAACTTGAGGCAAAAGGAAATTCCGTCATTATGGTTACTGAGGACGATCGCTTGATTGGTTATTTTGCGATTGCCGATACGGTGAAAGAGTCGTCAAGGCAAGCCATTAAAGAGCTAAAGGACAGAGGGATTGACGTGATCATGATGACAGGTGACAATAAGCATACAGCAAAGGCGATTGCAGACGAAGTCGGCATTGGACATATTCTTGCAGAAGTGCTCCCAGAGCATAAAGCAAAAGAAGTGGAAAAGCTAAAAAAGAAAGGCAAAAAGGTAGCTATGGTCGGCGATGGGATTAACGACGCACCGGCACTTGCGGCCGCTAATGTCGGAATTGCGATCGGAACAGGGACAGATGTTGCTATTGAGGCTGCTGATGTGACTTTAATGCGCGGGGATTTATTGTCCATTTCAGACAGCATTCAATTATCATACGCAACCATTCGCAAAATCAAACAGAACTTAGGCTGGGCATTTGGCTACAATGTTGTTTTAATTCCAGTTGCAGCTTTGGGGTTTCTCAATCCGATTTTAGCTGGAGCCGCAATGGCATTAAGCTCTGTTTCCGTTGTAGTGAATACATTATTTTTAAACCGATGGAAGCCCCGCCATGGGAAAATGGCATAAAGCAGGTAGTTTTAGTGTTTGTTCAAAAAGGAGGACAACGAGAGGCAAGAAGGTCGAGGAAGCGTAGCTCTGAGCACAAGCTGGTCGCTACGTGAGCATCCGCATCGCACGCAGGAAAAGTGTTTTTCTTTTCCAAGGAACGCAGCGTATGTTTGTAGGATACGTGAGTAGCGGAAGAGCAAGCTGACGAAGAGATTCGCAGCCTATTAAGGAAGTTCGACTAAAAGCATCACGTCCTGTGATAACGTCGAACTGACTTACCTCCTGTAAGCCTCCGGACTTTTTGAACAACCTCTATTAGGGAAGTTTAGGAGGGGGTAAACATGTCAAAGAAAAAGAAGAAAAACCCGAAAAAAACACCGGCTCACCGGCCGGGGAAAAAGCCGCAGTCCAATTTGCCGGCCATCATTTTTTTCTCAATTTGTGGCCTTGTCATCGCAACGTTTTTCGTGTTTTTTGCGCTAAATAGCAACAACAAAGCGGCAAATGAGGAGCCGAAAACATATGATTTTTCGTATGAAGGGCAGCCTTTCGTTGGAAGTGGGAATGCCCCAATTAAAATGGTAGAATTCGGCGATTATAAATGCCCTGCCTGTAAAGTTTTTCAAGAGAAAGTTTATCCTAAAATCAAAAAAGATTTTATCGATAATGGACAAGTTCAGTTCTTCTTTATTAATTTTCCATTTATTGCTGATGATTCGATCACTGCTGCAAAAGCGGGGGAAGAAGTGTTTTCTCAAAATAAAGAAGCATTTTGGGATTACCATGATGCCGTCTATAAAAATCAAGGTGGGGAAAAAGCGGAATGGGCGACGGTTGACTTTTTGACAAATCTAGTGGAAAAGAATGTACCTGACATTGACATGAGCTTGTTTAAGCAAAACATGGCGGATAACGTCCAAGTTTCGAAAGTCAATGAAGATATCGTTATTGCACAGGAGGCAGGTGTATCGAGCACACCTACAATATTTATCAATGGGAAAGAGTTCGTAAAGTGGAATGATTATTCCGCAATCAAAGAAGAATTCAACCGCCTGTTAGAAAGTGAAGGAAAATGAATAAATTTGACACTGTTCGCCTGATGGCTTGGCTTGTGTCGATTGTGGCTGTCATTGGGAGCTTATACTTTAGTGAAATAAAAGGATTTGTTCCATGTGAATTGTGCTGGTATCAACGCATCTTAATGTATCCTCTTCTCGTTATTTTAGGGATAGGGTTCTACAAAAAAGATCGAAATGTGATGTTTTATGCACTCCCGTTAAGTATGTTGGGGATCGCGCTGGCGGCCGTTCATTATTTACATCAAAAGACAACCCTGTTTCATCAAGTCATTCAATGTACGGATGGAATACCATGCTCTGGCCAGTACATGAACTGGCTTGGATTTATCACAATCCCATTTTTATCGCTAGTTGCGTTTAGCCTAATCACTGTTTTCATGATTTATTTAAGGAAAGAGACTGATCAGGCTGCGGCCGATTAGACTCTTTCTTTCGCTTCTCTACCATAAACATTTTTCAATTCTTCACAAATTCTATACATTTAAAGTGTAGACTAATCATAGTCTGTACATGGCACGGAGGAATGGAGATGGAAAAAAAGAAAAGGCGCTTGCTCATCCGCACGTCGATTTTACTGGTGCTTGTCGCCGCAATTGGCTACACCATTTTTACAAGTGTATTTAACGATCGCAAAGTCGTTCATTCCGGTGACACAGCCCCAAACTTTCAATTGCAAACACTTGACGGGAAAACAGTGCAATTAAGTGATTATAAAGGAAAAGGTGTTTTTTTAAACTTTTGGGCAACTTATTGTCCGCCGTGTAAAGAGGAAATGCCATTCATGGACAATCAATATCAAACATTTAAAGAAAAAGGGATTGAAATATTGGCTGTCAATGTAGGGGAACCTTCTTTAACAGCACAAAAGTTTGTTGAGCGCTATGATTTAACTTTCCCCATTTTGCTTGATGAACGCGAGGAAGTATATAAGGCGTATGGCGTTAAACCGATCCCGGCCACTTTTTTAATTGATAAGGATGGTAAAGTTGTTGATCGCGTGACAAAAGGATTAACAGAAGCTGAAATCCAACAGATGATGGAGAAAATTACGCCATAGTGCAATGTGAACGTTGAAATATTTATGAATTCCCTAAAAAGGTGTGATTGCATGGCAGATTTAAATCTCTTTTTGGCGTTTGGAGCAGGTGTCCTATCGTTTATCTCTCCTTGTACATTGCCGCTATACCCCGCTTTTCTTTCGTATATAACGGGTGTTTCCGTTGAGGAATTAAGAGAGAAAAACGGCATGCTGCAAAAGCGGGCCATTTTGCATACGGCTTTTTTTCTTCTCGGTTTTTCTGTCATATTTGTCGTCTTAGGGCTATCAACGACTTTTATTAGCACATTATTCGCGAAATACAGCGATCTTATCCGGCAAATCGGCGCCATTTTAATCGTATTTATGGGTCTTGTCATCATTGGTGCGATTCAGCCAAAATTTATGATGCAAGATAGCACATATAAGTTTCGCAATCGCCCTTCAGGCTACATCGGATCCAGTTTGATTGGCATCGCTTTTGCCGCTGGATGGACACCGTGCATGGGCCCCATTCTTGCAGCGGTCGTTACGCTTAGCATGACAAATCCAGGGTCAGGGCTTCTCTATATGATGGTCTATACACTCGGTTTCGCCATCCCGTTCTTTTTGCTGGCGTTCTTTATCGGAAAAACGAATTGGATCAAAAAATTCAGCAATAAGATTGTAAAAGTCGGCGGTTATATGATGATCGTGATGGGCGTGTTTCTCTTTTTCGGTTGGATGACGAAATTAACCTCCTTTTTAACAAATAACCTTTTCGGAGGATTTATGGGATTTTAACGAAAAACCCCTAGTTTGAACTGCACTTTATTGTTAGACAGAACTAACAGTTGGAGGTACAGTTCAGCTCGGGGTTTTTTTAATTGGTTATCATAGTAAGTTTTTCTCTTTTTTTGCTAAAATCATGTTCTTTATAGTACGCATTTTTTACGAGCGAATTTGGGCCAAGGCATTTCACAGCAGGGCAGTGGCAG
The DNA here is from genome assembly GCF_003097615.1 of Pueribacillus theae. NCBI lineage: Bacteria > Bacillati > Bacillota > Bacilli > Caryophanales > Bacillaceae > Pueribacillus > Pueribacillus theae. The sequence continues at coordinate 6,417 of NZ_QCZG01000024.1, read as the reverse complement.
TGCAGGCTTTTTGCAAGATTGCTTTCTCTCCATATTTCGTAAGCTTCAGGTAAGCTTGTTGTTTGGATATGGCCTAGCTTTGGTTCATCACCAAAATCTGTAACAATGATGGAACCATCAAAAATATTCACGTTAAGCCTTGAGCGGCCATCCGGATCGTTTCTGACGGTTACATTTTTTTCTTCCTTTAACCTTTTGATTAACATCAGATCTTCCTTTGCTTCACTGCAAGCATAAAATGGCAATGTCCCAAATAACATCCATATATCTTCGTTTCGGTGATCAAGAAGTTCATGAATCCCTTTTCGAATTTCATCAAGTGTGGCCGTTTCTAGTTCGCTCGCAAAGTCGCTCGGATACATCGGATGGACTTCGTGGCGCTTGCACCCCATGTCAACGATCGCTTCGTGGATCGATGCAAGATGGGGCAACGTTCGCTTATTTATCATCGTTTCAGCAGAAATAAATACGCCTTGGCTTGATAAGGCTTTTGCATTATACACCATACGTTCAAAATAAGCTGTGCGATGTGTATGAGATAATTGTCTATCCATGTTAACGAACCCAATCTCGGCAAAGTCATCAACGCTATGATAATTGTAAGAAATATGGAGAACATCAAGATAAGGCAAAATGGTTTCGTACCGCTCAATTGGAAGCGTCAAATTAGAATTGATCTGTGTTTTCGCGCCGCGCTCATGTGCATATTTCAGTAATGGAATGACATAATTGTCCACAGACTTTTTTGAAAGCATAGGCTCGCCGCCTGTAATACTGAATGAACGCAAAAAAGGGATTTCATCCAAACGCTTTATTAGAAGTGAAAGAGGCAAAGCTTCAGGATCTTTTGGCTGGAGTGTGTAGCCAACTGCACAATGTTCACAGCGCATGTTGCAAATAGTCGTGGTTGTAAATTCTATATTCGACAGCTTCATTTCCCCAAATTGTTCTACGTCTAAATAAGCTTCCCAAGGGTCATGATTAGGACTCATCGTTATCTGTTTATGTTTTGTATGCATGTAAAAGTCCCCTTTATTAAAAAAATTCCCTACTCCTTATCTTAGGGCATTTTCTTGTGAAAAACTACCAGATTGATTAAAAAGCGGCAAAGTTGAAACCGAATAGTCCGTTTCTTATCCGCTAAACCTAGTGGAAAGGGGGTGGATGAATTGGCAAAAGACGTCCTTTGTGAAGTGGATACTTGCACCTTTTGGGGAGATGGAAACAAGTGTAACGCAGATCAAATCTATGTTGTGAAACAGGTGAAAAATCCAGAGACAACAGAAGAAACCGATTGTAAAACATTCGAGCCTGTTCATTAATTTATTTTAAAGCCGTGCTTGTGCACGGCTTAAATTTTACATATTAATTTAATTAATCGCCATGGTTTCAACACGTTTAAAAAAAGTTTAACTGTAAGCTCCAGCGGGAATAAAAAGATACAGGTGCTAGCCCTTGTCTTATCTTAAACTAATTTTTAAAGAGGTGAAAACCATGGCGAAAGATGTGTTATGTGATGTCGACACATGTAAATATTGGGTTGAAGGCAACAAATGTGATGCAGATAAAATATTCATTACATCACATGTATATGAAGCCGAAACGGTAAAGGAGACTGATTGCAAAACGTTCGAGAAAAAGGTCCATTAATTGGGAAGAAGCAGCCGCACGTATTGTGCGGCTTCCATCATTTTCACGAAGTTTCGTAACATGCCATATAGGAGCCTCGCTTTATAATTTAAACGTTCTTACCATATCGGCCATTTCATCTGCGAGACGTGTTAGAGCTTGGGCGGACGATGCGATTTCTTCCATCATGGCAAGCTGCTCCTCGCTTGCAGCGGCATTGTCTTGGCTTGTACGGTATTAATTTGTGAAAAGGTAATTATAAAAAATCTTCTAAAGTCATTTGCTTAATTTCTTCAATGTGCTGTTCCATTAGATCTTGGGCGGTTTTTGTATCACAATTTAATAAAGCAGTTAGTATTTTTCCGTGGCTTTCATTTGCTTGACGTGGTCTTTCTGATGTATTTGCAATAATCACTCCTATCCAAGTAATTTGAGCTTCCAAGGACTCCATAATTTTGATTAAACGACTATTAGCTGAGTACTGTACCAATGTTTTATGTAAAAGTCGATCTGATTCAAAAAAGGTTTGAAAACTCCCTTTGTTTATAGCCTTTTCAGCTATTTCCACATTTTCAAATAACTCTTTTAGTTTCTTCTTTGGGATTCTTTTAGAAGCTGATTCTATAGCTTGTCTTTCAAGTGCTTTTCGAACATCAAAAATTTCTTCAATGTCTTTAGCCTGTGGGATGCTAACAAAGGTGCCTGAACGACTTCTGACTTCAACTAACCCATCTTGTTGTAAACGATGAAAAGCATCACGGAGGGGGGTCTTGCTAACTCCAAGTTCCATAGAGAACTCATTATAATCTATCCTTGTTCCGGGTTTTAATTCATTGTTGATAATTTTAGTTCTTAAGTAGAAATAAATTTTTTCGTTCAAATTTCGGTTATCGAATTTATTATCAGTTTCCATACTTAATTTTCATTCCTTTCGTTGTACTCAAGGCACAAAAATTTAATGAAAGAGAAAATCTCTCCAACCTTGCTAATAGTTGTATAATGTATTTGGATAAGCAGATACACTACAGAGCATGGGGAGGTGAGTGGTGCAGTTTTCATACTGCCCTTATATTAAGATGTGCCGTTTGCCATCTTCAAGTAAAATAAGTGTGCCATCAAGCACGTAAAATAATCATTGTATAAACAATTCCCGTTTATTATGGCAAACTGTCAATGTTTGCTTTATTCACTATAAACTTTATGGGGTTATGTTTATACTCAAAATTGTTTACCCTATTTGCTGTGGAATTAACATCCACAAAAAATTTGTTATTGCAATGGTCGGTACGACGAACCAATCGGGGATACGGAATACCAACCAAAAACAATTTTCAACTTTCACCGGCTGAAATCCCAATCTTGCAAACTTGTCTGTATGGAGTCTAAAGTATTGACACCCTGTGTTTAATATTTTGGAGCACGACTGTGAGGTTGTCGTCGCTAACCCCAAATATGTCAAGGATATTCGCGGCCAAGAAAATCAATAAAAAAGATTCGATTTGGCTTTGATTATACCCCCTGCCCATTCGTCAAATTTGAGATTTTATACGATATCGGTTTAAACTCATCAACTTTAAGTCAGGGAAAAAATCGCGCTCAAAATTCTCTTACTGTATCCAACATTATGATTTCAGATGTATTTTCGGATACTTTTGGCATTAGTTATATACGAATTATTCATCATATTCTTGACATCCTGATGATACGGATTTCGATGTTTCATCAATGCCACACAGAGGAAAAATAAAACAGACACCATTGTATAATCCATTCAAGGGAATTTGACGGAGCCATAAGCCGATAAAATGACCATATTGACAGAATGAATTGAAAAGCATATCGCCGATATTGAATCTGTTGTTTTAAAATTAGTTCAGCCTACATGTCACAAATTGAATTAATTTTATCCTTACCAAGTATCAAAGATATCTTTACAGCTATTGGTATTCTTGGTGAAACCAGTATTGATATGTCCGAGTTTCTTTCTGATAAACATCTATGTTCCTAGGTAGGGCTTACACCACAAAACAATGAAAATGCCGGAAAGAAGAAATCAGTACGTATTTCACGGGTAGGCGTTTACATTAAGCCATTACTAGTACAATGTGCCAATGACGCTATTCAGAGTAAAACATGTCTTTACTTCAAAATCCATTATGAACAAATCAAGAAACGTCGAGGTCACAAAAAAGCGATTATTTTATTGCACATAAGTAACTTATGTGCATTTACCATATGCTAGATAAGAATGAGACATTTAACGAGGAATTATACAAGCTTGACTCCAAATCAAAACCAACTTATGCACCACAGATCACGGAGAACATGGCAATTCGATACCTTGAAACCCTAGGTTATCAAATCCCCGATAAGTGTATATATACTTGATAGTTTTAAGTTAATACAATTTTTTCCAAGCCCACTTTTACAATAAGCTTATTTTGTAATGCCTATTTTTTCCATATGACCTATTCCTCCATCCTTTCATACTAAACTACTAATTAAACTAACCTCTTTTATATGTCACCGAAAATACAAAGGTTTTATATAGAGATTAATGGCAAGTATGAATATATATCAATATAAAAAAGAAAATTTAGGAAAACAAGTTTAAACTTTTAGCAAAAATTTATTGACAATACAGAATAATTACATTAATATCTGATGTATCAGATATCAGATATTAATTGAGGAAGGTGAATCAAAGGCAACTTTTTACAAATTTATATTATAAGCTTCATATTTAGATTTAAATTGGGGTGATAAAATGCCAAAATTCACAAAAGTGGATCAATCAACTTGTATTGCTTGTGGAGCATGTGGACTAACAGCACCTGAAATTTATAATTACAATGATGAAGGTATCGCATATGTCATTTTAGATGACAACCAAGGATCTGTAGAAGTGCCAGAGTTATTGCGCCCTGATATGTTATTAGCATATGAAGGATGTCCGACAGGCTCTATTAAGGTTTCTAAAGAAACATTTGTAGAGGAGGGTCACAGAGTAAAATAAGTATTATTTACAATGAAAGGATGAAAAAAATGAAGAGTATTGCAATAGCCGGTTTAACAGGACAAGGAATAGAAACTGCTGGAGAGATTATTTCCTCTGTTGTTAATTCACTTGGTTATTCACACCGTTCATGGAGGGATTTTTCAACCATTATTCGTGGTGGTTACACATCATTTGAGATTTATATATCTGAAAAAGATAGCCAGACACCCCTACCAAGAATTGAAAAAATAGATCTTGCAATAGTTTGGGATAATCAAGGTGTAGACAATTATAAACTAAGAATAAAAGATAATAAAATGATGTTCGGTTCGTCTAAGGCAACAACGTTGCTTAGTGGAAACCAATTTGAGGTACCTAACCTTGGCTATAACGTTTGGTGCGTAGGGGTTATTTCCGGATATTTAGGAATTCATATTGATTATATTGAGAAGGAAGTAATGGTTAAATTTAGGAGTGAATCAAATTTAAAATTGCTGAGAGAAGGATATAAATTAGGAAAACAAGTTGAAACAGAAGTCCCCTTAATTAATTTAAATTCAAATAATATTACAATCTCTGGGAATGATGCATTGAGTTTAGGAGCTATTTCTGGTGATGTGAGGCATTACTATGGTTATCCCATTACTCCTGCATCAGAAATATTAGAAAATCTCTCTAAATGGCTGCCTTCTCTTGGTGGGCAAGCCTATCAAGTAGAAGATGAAATTGCTGCCATTCATGCTGCAATTGGTTGCAGCTACGCAGGTAAAAGAACATTCGTCGCGACTAGTGGACCGGGATTAGCTCTTATGACAGAAGGGTTAAGTTATGCAGCTACCACAGAAATTCCTCTAGTAATTATTGATAATCAACGTGGAGGACCTTCAACCGGTATGCCTACAAAAACCGAGCAAAGTGATCTACAGCATCTTAAAAATGCTGGTCATGGGGAGTTTGCTCGAATTTTGTTAACCCCAACTAGTATAATTGACTGTATCGTTACAATGCAAGAAGCACTAAACTTAGCGGACTATTATCAGTGTCCAGTAATTATTGCACTTGATCTTGACCTTGCTGTAAGAAATATTTCTATTCCTTGGTCATTAGTCGAAAATGCCCTTCAAAGTGTGGAAGTAGACAGAGGCCCAACCCTTACTAACTTAAACACTACTATAGAATCTTATGTAAGATATAAACCACAGGCAGATCATTCTCCTCCGCTACGTTCAATACCTGGAATTAAAGGCGGTGCATATGTTGCAAGTGGTGATGAACATGATGAAAGGGGTTGGATGGAACCGAATTTTATGGAAATTAGAAAAACGCTTCATAAGAGGCGCTTGCAAAAGGCAGATAAGATTGATTACAAGCGGCATTTTACAAGAATTGGGAACAGTGAAGCACCCATCATGATTATAGGAACTGGCTCAATAGGTGAGTTGATTGAATATTTCGTTAAAAATAACGATGGATTTCAAGGTTTGTTAATTCGTCAACTAGTCCCTATTCCTCAGGAAGAATTATTAATGGCTTTAACAAATCTAGAGAAAGTTATAGTTGCTGAATATAATGCAACTGGACAAATACGTACAATTATCAAAGATGTAATTCAAGATAAGGAAATACTGTCTCTTTTACGTTTTGATGGTGAACACTATACAAACGAAGAGTTTGAAGAAGCTGTAGTTCATATTTTAAACAAAAAGAATAAGGTTTATCAATTTTAGCCCAGCGGTAATATGTCAACACCTGAAAACTAGAGAATTGGAAATTAAATCTTAAAAAAGCTA
>NZ_QCZG01000023.1 GCF_003097615.1 Pueribacillus theae | reverse complement strand
GAGTTTATTATAACAGTGGGGGACTTTTCAATTACCATGGTGGCCCAGTTTTAGATTACTATAAACAGATATAAATGTCTTTTGATTTATCTTCTACCTTTACCCGCGTCTGCCTTGGAATTAACCTTAGTTCATCAGCAATGGTTCGTAAGTAAAGATGGAGATGGGAGATAAATTGTTGTAGTTGCTTGTCATGTTCCCTCATGTCTTCTTCGGCAATTCTCACAGTTCGTTGAATTCGATCGCTCATTTTTTCTTGCCATTCGATTACATCGCCAAAGTTAAGTTTATGTTCGATTCCTGTAATACATGTATTTCGTAGTTTAATATCGATAATTTTTTCGTGACAAAACCTAATGAATTGTGCTTTTTCACGATCGCGCTTTTTCTGCAAAGAAAGTACTTTTTCTCTTATAGATGACAGGTCATCGACCGAATGAGAAACAATCTCCATCCGTTTATACGCATAATCTTGTTTGATTTGTTCTTCTAGTAGACGTTTCGGAACACTTTCATGCAAGAATGCAAAGAGCATATCTTGCTTCTCTAATTCATTTATGGCTTTTTCTATTTCCCTTTCCAATAACTCGTATCTTTTTTGTTCCCCCGTTAAAAAATTGAATCTTTCCTGCAACCTTTTTCGCTCTACATTAAGCTGTTCCTTTACCTCTGTATGGGAAACATTAAAGATTTCAATTTCCTGATATAATTTTTGAAAATCACCCTTACGAATCTCATATTCATGACTTGCTTTATACCACTGCTCTTTAAGTCCATCCACTGTCGTTCTTAACGTTTCGATTCTTCCTTCTAAATCTTTAATCGATTTGCTAAGCTGGGTAATTTCTTCTGTCCCGTGAGCTGGAAATTCAATTGCTTCTACTAATCCATATTGTTGCTCTAACAGGGTTTTTTCACCGGTTAACTCTTCAAGTTTCTTATTCACTGTTTCTATTTTTTCTTCTAGTAACTCCCTGCCTTCTTGCTTATCATCTAACTTTCTTCTCAATGATTTCCGTTCATTTACTAATAGCTCATAACTTTTGGAAGAAAATTTCGGTTCTTCCTTTGCTACTTCTTTATAATAAGTATCCCCTCTTAGAACATATAATGGCTCCTTGGCTAGACTTAATTGCCTATCTAGTTCATCAAGTTCGTCTGAAAGATTAGCCAGAAGTCTTCCTATTTTTTCTATTTCTTTCGTTACTTTATCCATTTTCTCACAAATTCTTATGAGTTCTTTCATGTAGAACTCCCAGTCTTTCTTTTTCGTAAAATAATTTCTGCCTTTAGAGAGCTTGGACTCTAGTCCATTATAAATATCCTTGGCCTCGGATAATCGCTTCGTATAATCTTCTATCTCTCTTTCGTTGCTCTCTACCTTCGCATTGAGCTCATGCAACACTCGTTTTTGTTTTGCTTCTTCCTCCGAAGCTACTCTTAATTGTTCTTTTAGATGAGTGTACTGCTCGAATGGATATCTCAGAATAAATTCACGAACCTTCGAAAAAACTTCCCTCCAGCTTTGAAGCTCTGATTCTTTCTTAGTCCGCTCATTCTTCGATTCATTCGCTTGCTTTTCGACCTCAATCTTCCAGTGATTAAACTTTTCGATCGAGAGGTTTTCTTTCCAAATACGAGGAAAAATCTGTTGGTCATTAGGTTTCTCCTGTCCCCTAATCAACGTTCGGGCTTCTTCCTCCGTACAAATGTATACCGGATGAGACATCTCAAGTTCAACTGCATACAACTTATCACGTAACTTCATCACTTCTGCTTCCGTCACAATAAATGTGATGGACCAATACGGATATTTGAGAAAATATTCTTCCACCGAACCTTCCAACGAACGAGCCGCTTGCTGAACAAAATCAGTTCCTAGTTCAAGATAGGTAAATTGGTTTCGCCAACGATTTCTCCATAACTCAAGCTTGGGGTCTGCGGTAAATGACGGATTATTTTGATAGTCATCAGCGAATCTAGTTGCCTGTCTTTCTTTGAATAATAAATCTTCTTTTTCTTTTGAAAGCTTTTCCACTCTTTCTTCAAGCTGCGCGAAAATGGTTTCTTCTTTTTCATAAATCGAATTGTAATACATCCATTGGGGCATTCGTGCCACTAGTTCAGATAAGATTTCGTTTTGTTGGTGTTCGATTACTTTTATTTGTTGCTTGTATTTTGTTACTTCATCCCGAAAGTTATCGTACTCCTTTTGTACATTTGGGATCGCTTCCTTAAGTTCCTGTTTTGAGTGCTCTAATGCTTTTATATGACTATCAAAAGCGACCATTTCTTCATGATAGCACCCGAAATCACGCTCCCATTTCGGAAACTCACCCTCTACACTTTCTTTAAGTGGGTTCGCCAATATTTCTTTCGTAATTTCTTGCATATCTTTTTCTATATGCTCAGTTTTAGTATTTAGCTCTCTATCTTTTAGTCTTTTCGTCTTAGCATCATTTTCAAGACTTGCATGAACCTTTTCCTCTTGTTCTATTTCATCCTGCTTCCTACTTTTTTGATGTTCAACTAACTTTATAATTCGTTCTATTTTCTCTTCTTCCTGGGTGAAATACCCTTTCAAAAAAGCAGTATTGTCTGCTAATAGCTCCTCAAGTTCGACAGTTTCTTCATCTTTTTTTAGGGAGCTGAGTTGCTCTAAATAATGAAGGCGTAATTCCTCATTTTTCTTTATATCCTTATGAACTTTCGCAACCCTTAGTTGTGTTAAGCGGTTATTCTTTTCTTTTTGCCCATGTACGAATTGATCGAATTCCTCTTTTTCCACTTTATACTTGTCAAATGCCGCATCTTTCTTTTGCTGCAACAGAGAGAGCTCATAGGATTTGCTCCTCCGTTCCCACTCATCCTGCTCAACTTGCCAATTTTCTATGCTAGATTGAATATTTCTTAAAGTTTCCCTTGTTTCTTCCTGCTCAGCCTTCGTATGATTGTACAGTGATTTCACATTTACCTTCTGTTCCTCTAGTTGTTTTTCGACTTGATCTAATTGCTTGAAGGAAGATGCATAACTTTCAATTTCCTTTTCTACTTGTTGATTCTCTTCAATTACACGACGTAATCTTTTATGGGCTTTAAAATGCTCCCGCTGCTTCTCAAAGGTTTGGACAAAATCGATTGAACCTTTTCCGGCGATTGCCTCCTCGACCGTTGGAATAAGCAATTGGTCCACAAGTTGGGAAGTCGTTTTGCAGCCATCAAAAAAACTTTCTACTCCACCTTCAGAGCTATTGATGACAGTGATTTTCTTCCACTCTGAAGCAATTATTTTGAATCGCTCTTCTAAATGCTGATGATAGCTTTTTACCGTATCAAATGTACTCGCTTTTAAAGGATGTGACGACTTCATCGTTGAATAATAATCATTCATCTCATCACGATTCGCAGGTCGAAGTTTTCCATTTGGAGTTGTTCTAACAAAGGGCAATTCCTCAATTCGATGCTTGTCCCCTTCTTCATACTCATAGGTGTAACAATATGATTTAACCCCTTCTTTTTCCATATATAAGGTGACTGCGGTAAGGGCGTAACGTCTCGGCCGTTCAGTGATTATCCATTCTATCGCAATATGAGAACTTGAAGACTCTAGGGAAAGGGTTTCCTTTAATTTGCGCTCTGCTAATTCTGCATTAGGCAAAATCGCCTGGAGCGCCGCTTGAATAAATACAGTTTTTCCTCCACCATTTTCCAATAAAATCGCCCCATTATGGCTATCAAATAGGAAAATATCATCGTTGTATCGCTTTGCTCCACCTTCATACACGACATTGGTGAACCTAATTTTTGAAATAGAGGGCATTTATACCTCCTCCTTTTGTCGATCAATCGAGTAAATAAATTCTAAAATCCCCCGGTTATACTCCAACTCCATAAAATACCTTTGGACAATCACTTTCGCTTTTTCTGTTAATTGCAATTCATCGTTCCCAATGTCTTGCACTAATTCTTGCATCACTAAAAACCGTTTCACCGTATGAAGAAAACTAAGTCTACTAATCGTTCTTCCAGATTGGGATTTGGCTGTTTCTTTTAAATCATCCATATCCTTCCATTTCCCAATAATGGCACTCCAGTTATACTCATATTCCTTTTCAAGCTCTTTTAATTCTTCTTCCCCGATTGCTTGCAATGTCTCTAGCCTTTCATTCACTTGTTCAAGCCAGTCATTCATCGAAATGAAATCGCGCGTTGGCTCTGTCGTTTGATAACTATCGTAAAATTCTCCAATAAGGATAATAATGGTCACATACATAAAATAAATATCTGCATTGACTGTTTTTCCCGTAAAATAAGTTTTTTTCAATGTATCATTCGAAATATGAAAGGGGGAATGTACCGCCAATGGTACGAAGTAGAGGCGTTCCCCAACAGAGAATATGGTACAATCGACTTCTTTGGCAAATTGATCTACTAGCCCTCTAACCTTGTCTTCTGCCAAATACAATCTGAGTTCATCACCCTCACTAAATCCCTTTTGACTAATTTTTGCATAAATTCGAAAAGCTTTTATTACTTCTTCTTGTCTATAGTCCATCTTCTTCACCTACCATTAAACGAAGCTCCATGTTTTGGATAGAAAACCGCTCCGTCACTATCGTAATTTCAGGTAATTCTTCTATTTCTATTGAGGAGTATTTGTGTTTAATTAACTCTAAAACTTCTTCAAATAGAGACCCATTACTTTCCTCTGTTTTTTCATGAATAATGGGTGATCGTTGATGCATAACATACCAGAATTGATAAAATAGTCTTCTATTCAACCAGTTAGGATCCTCTACACGAGTTCTTTCGATCACTTCGTTTAAGGTTATCACATCTTTTCCTTCCATTATCTTCAGAAGAAGGGTCATAATATCCCCAAATAATTTCTGAACCTGAGCATTTTCTAGTTCCTGTAATGCCTCGTCAGAAAGTTCATCAAAGTCATTCGTTCGCTCTATCCCATCATGAGTTTCAATACGTTGCTCTGAAAAAATCACTAGCGGAGACCAGGTTTCGCTCTGTTCAATTTTTAGAAATGGCTCTATTAATCTTTTTGATGCGACTAGAGGCAAAGGCTTACTTACTAGTGGAGCTGTAATTTCTTGTTTAAAGTTAAAAGAGTCAATACCTACAAAATAGAGAGCCTCCCCAGCAGCATGTAACGCCGTCGTTTTTAAATCAATACTTTCCTTCAATAACATCGTATGGATATGATGCACTTCCCCAAGCTCCCGATCAATCTGCAAGATTAGTTCGTAAGCTTTTCGCTCCTTTTCCGAATTCATATCGTAGGCCAAGCGATTCTTAGTCTCTTTTACAAATGTATGTAATTCAGAGAATTCTTCATTTTCCCTTATTAATCGGGCATTGATATCCTCAACCATTTGTTTATAACGTTCATATGTTTCATCCGAGATGATATTTCGTTGAATTTCATGTTTCACAATCGTCATTCGATTTCTTAATGATTCCACATCAATATGCATTTCATCAATTTGCCTTAAGGCTCCGATAAATTCCCCTTTTTCAAGCTGTTTCCTTAAGACTAACTGGTTAATGGATAGTTGAAACTCGGTGAAATACTCCTTCGTCGCAAAAACGAGTTCTAGCCCTTGTTCATCTAATTTATAATATTGGGTATTCGAATTGATATCTGCTCGATCGGCTTTCAAAATGGAATAATGGACGGATTCATACTCCCTCGTTTCCCAATTATAAAATGTTTTTTCATTCCTCTTTCCACTCGGTGGACGAAAGGTCTCCACGATGGTTCGAGCAACCTTTTCAAAGCCTTCAAGGGAGAGGGAGTATTCACCACGGTTTAACGCAAAAAGATATTGAGCTAAATCTTGTGTACTAGTCTTTTTGTTTCTAATTAACATGTTTTCAAAGAAAAATAACAGGGTTAATAAACCATAACCGAAGTAGTCAATCGGTTGATTTTTTTCATCCTTTTCCCGCTTGTTTTCTAATCGGAATAACGGATCGAATAATGCTAATCGCTGCATTCGTTCACGGTAGTTTTCCGTTATCCCTTTTAATTCTAAGTCCATAATGTGTTCCTCCAAATATGATGTAGCTCTTCCTTCGTTAACGATTCTTGAGGATAGTAACCATTTTCCTGAAACATGGATACTATGGCCTCCTGATCTTTTTTACTAAAATAATGTAAAAAGTGCTGTAACGCCACTTCATTCCTCATTTGATTTTCTTTCCCTTCAAAGTAAGGTTTTCTAAGCATGGCCTCATAAAAAGATGTGGCCAAATTCATGTTGTATTTTTCGTAGACGTGGTTGAAAATACTAACCCCTTCATAATCTAAGTCGCCAAAATAATAAATTTTATGTTGAATTTCCTTGTCAGTGAGGCCGACCTGCTTGGATAATTGGTTTAGACTTGAAGAGATTTTCCATCCTGAACCGTATATAAGTGTAGTGAAACTGGTATTTAATAATAAATCTATTAATCCGGAATAGGTTGCTTTATTTTCTACAATGAGGTGTCTATGTACGCTTTGATTTGACAGAAGCTCGTTCGGGTTTATTGCAAACATGAGGGGGTCTGGGGTTTTAATGATCTTCAACTTATCCCATAGATTCAGCTTATCTAACAGAGCTTTTCCACCCTGCTCATCAATCCATTTCTCATCCTTCATTATTTCATAAGAACGACCCGAGCTATTGGTGGGGATGGTAGGTAGTCCGTTTTTCTTTAAATACGCATCGATCAATACTATGTATGCTTTATCCTCCAGCCATTTCTTTTTGGAAAGCGAAAAATAAGGGCTTAAATCTATGGCAGGATGGACTTTAAACTGCATCTTTTGAATTTCTTCTATTAAAGGCTGGTTTACTTTCCCTTTTTGAATTCGAAAACTATTAGGTAATCCTTTCCAATTGGTTCCATGGCTCCTTATCGCTGAAATAAAACCTTCATTTATTAAAACTTGAACTGACGCAGCAAAATCATCATATCTATCACAAGTATTTGCAACCTTTTCTAATTCACTAAGTGTTATAGTTGACTTTCTAGCTGATTCAAGGATTAAAACTAATCTATCTTTCATACACCATCTCAACTTTCAAAGGTTAATGTTCTGGATGCATTCTAAAATATGAGTGAGATACACATGATCATTTTTCATAATGGGATTGCCTCATTTAAAATTTTCTCTTTTATGCTATGATGAATAGCGTTTTCTGTCAGTACATCAACGTTTTTACCCATTATTTCTTCCATTTCCTGTTTAAATCTAATTAAGTCGAATAAACTTTTCCCTTCTTCAAAACTTACTAATAAATCAATGTCACTTTCTTCACCATCTTCTGATCTTGCAACAGAGCCAAATAGTTTTAAATTTTTAATTCCATTTTCTTTAGCAATTCTTAAAATTTCTTCTCGATTGTCTTTCAGCTTCATACTTATGGACACAGGATCACCTCCAAATTGCTTCGTACACTTATTTTACAATGATTTATTCTATATTTCATCTTATACTCTAAAGTTTCAATAATAACAATCTACATTTGTTAAGAATAAAGTCGTACTGTTAGAGAAGACTGGACAGTTCACGCTTGGCGAATGTTGTGCCAACCGTAATCCATAGTCGATGCATCGACATCCTGTTTTTACACCAAGAGGGCTCTTTTTTTGTTAAACCTCAAGTTTCTTCATTACAGGAATGCTACCTTTTACACTTTTTGGCGTCTAGAGTATAATACAAATTTTCTCACGTTCTTCAGCAACATAAAATTTTATATATCTTTTAATTCTTCTTTAAAAAATCTTTAGAATCTCCATCTAAACTTATCTTGTGTTTAAAAATAAAGATAATTTCAGGAGGATTTTTTATGGACGAAATGTCAATTATGTTTACTATTGAATCTTGGTATGTTTTAATACCACTATTTATCGGTGTGCTTAGGGTTTAACTTATGAAATTGATTCATCTAATAAATCCAATACTATTATTAGATTTTCCTTAGTTACAATTTCTTTCTTATTCATAAAATCTCCCTTTATAAATCCTTTTTATAATAACCCGCCCTTCAATGAAATATTGCGTAGTACATTGGTTTCCCGATATGAGAACTTCCGGCCAATCAGCCGAGAGAAAAGCTCAATGTCTGGAAACCCTTTGTTTATAGGCATATACAGCCCTTCTATTTCTCAACCCTTGACATCAATGCCACGCACTCCACGTGTGTCGTATGCGGAAACATATCCACCGGCTGTACTTCCTTCGTCTCAAATCCGCCATCTTCCAAAATCCTCAAATCGCGTGCTAATGTCGCTGGGTTGCATGAGACATACACGATGCGCTCCGGATTCATAGCAATGATCGTCTTAAGCAAAACCTCATCACATCCCTTTCTCGGCGGGTCAACGACAATAACAGCTGCTTGAATGCCTTGTTTGTGCCACCATGGGATAACCTTTTCCGCTTGGCCGACGGCGAATTCGGCGTTTTCGATATGGTTGAGCCTTGCGTTTCTCTTGGCGTCAGCAATGGCTTCCCCGACAATTTCGACCCCGTACACTTTGTGGGCTTGTTTAGCCAGGAATAATGAGATTGTACCAATGCCGCAGTAAGCGTCAATAACAGTTTCTTTTCCAGTGAGTGCGGCGTATTCGAGTGCTTTATCGTATAAAACTTTCGTCTGGACTGGGTTAACTTGGTAAAAGGATCTTGCAGAGATGGCAAATTTAATGTCTCCGATATAGTCGTAAATGTATGGCTCTCCCCAGATGGTGCTTGTCTCATCACCAAAGATGACATTTGTCCGCTTTGGATTGACATTATGGACGATGGATTTCACGTTTGGGATTTCTTTTGTGATTCTTTCAATGAGCTGCTTTTTGTGAGGGAGGTCTTTTGTTTTTGTGATAAGAACGACCATAATTTCTTTTGTTTGTTTTCCGTATTTCGCAATGATGTGCCTAAGTACACCGCGGTGTTCCTGTTCGTCATAGGCGCTGATACCGAGGTCGTTCGCGATTCGTTTAACGATGTTGACAACTTGATCATTGGATTCTTCTTGAATCAAGCATGCTTCCATATTGATAATTCGATGGCTGCTTTTTTGGTAAAAACCGGCGATGAGTCCAGCCTCTTCTTCGCCAACAGGCACTTGCGCTTTGTTTCGGTAACGCCAAGGGGGCTCCATGCCGATAACGGGGTGGACGTGTACATGCTCCAAGCCTCCAATTCGGGCAAGGGCGTCTTGGACTTGTTTTTGCTTATAGTTTAGCTGGCCTTCGTACGTGAGGTGCTGTAGCTGGCAGCCGCCGCACTGATTGTAAATCGGACAGCTAGGCTCTGTTCGAAATTCACTTTCTGACGTCAGTTGTAACAGTTTGCCGTAGCCATAGGCTTTTTTTGTTTTAAGAACTTTTACTTTCGCTTTTTCCCCTGGCAGGCCGTAAGGGACGAATAATGTGTAGCCGTTTACTTTTGCGACACCTGATCCATCGTGGGTCATGTCCTGAAATTCAACTTCGATGATATCATTTTTTTGAACGGGGATTGTCTGTTTTGCCATGATTTTTCATCCTTTTTAGAGGTTAATCAAAAAGTCCGGTAAAAATAGCTGTCGAATTTCTTCGTCAGCTTCGTTCTTGCGGTACTCACGTATCCTACAAACGGGAAGGTTTCTTCTGCTAAAAACGTGCACGTCCTGTGCACAACGCAGAAGTCAGCACCTCCTGTGCAAGTCCGTTCCTCAGAACTTTGCTTCCTCGAAGGAGCCAGGATGGCGACATTTCAACGTTGGCCACAGGACGTGGCCTGCCTTTAGTTGAAATTGGCTCTTTTTGTCCTCCTTTTTGAACACGTATTTATAGTAAAAGAAAGCAGACAATATTGGTGCTGTCTGCTTTACTGCTCTAATTTTTGTATCGTATCCTTTGGTGCAAGCAATTTAATATGTTGATATAAGTTCACAAATTCCCCCGGCAATAAGCCTCCGTATTCGCCGTCTAAATTAAGCTGCATTTTGTCTTGTGTATGAACTTTCACTAGGTTTGCCTTTGTATAGATAACGTGCTGATCGTCCAAATGTTCCCCCCGAATGGCTAATGTTGCTAGACGGATAAATTCAGCAAGGTTCATTTTTTTGACAATTAATAGATCAAAGAGTCCGTCATCAATCGCGGCTTTAGGAAGTAACTTTTCAAATCCGCCGACTGAGTTTGTATTTGAAACAAGGAAAAGCATTATCTCGCCTTCGAAAAACTTGCCGTCATATTCGATTTGCACTGCTGTCGGCCTTACTTGGGGAAGCATTTCAATCCCTTTTAAATAGTAAGCAAGTTGTCCGATTAATGTTTTTAGTTTGACCGGAACGTCATACGTTAATTCGGTAAGCTTTCCGCCACCAGCAATATTAATAAAATATTTATCATTTACTTTGCCAATATCAACAGGAATCTCAACCCCATTGCATAGAACATCACATGCTTTTTCAATGGTACGCGGGATGCCTACGGCGCGGGCAAAATCGTTCGTTGTTCCTGCAGGCAAAATGCCGAGGGTTGGCCTCTTCGGTTTCTCCGCGAAACCATTGATTACCTCATTGATTGTGCCGTCTCCCCCTGCGGCAATCACAAGGTCAAATTCGCGTTCAGCAGCCACATTCGCGGCATTTCTGGCGGAGCCATCGCCTGTTGTTGCGTGTGTCGAAGTTTCGAAACCTGCTTCTTCAAGGCGCCTTAAAATATAAGGAAGATGCCGTTTTACTTGTTCTCTGCCCGCTGATGGGTTATAAATGAGCCTTGCTCTTTTCATTCTTGATCACCTGTTCTTTTCTCTGTCGAAAAATCGACTCCTTCCTAAATAATAGAACAACTGTACAAGATAATGCAATTTTTTTCATTTAATTTTTTGCCATGGTGACAGTTAAGTTGGAAGTATTTGATACATTTACCAAGTACGTTCCTTTGCCAATCTTTAGTGTCCCTGATTGTTGCTCCGGCTCCATCTCTTCTGCATGCTCCTTGTTCAAATCTCCCTTTGTTTCGACAAGCTTCCATTTGTCGCTTTGCCCTTCGATATGCTCGACATTTTCCGCGGTTAGTGTAATGTTTTCGTTCGTTGCAAGCTGAAGGTTTAAATCAGATGCTTCACCAATCGACCAGTTATTGTGCAATTTTCTCGGCTTCACAGTGAGCGATTGGTAATTCGCGTTTACTTCTAGATTAATATTGTCTGGCACGACCATGGTGGCATTCATTTCTTGATATGAACCAAAAGGGTTATGCAAGTCAGGAAGTCCTTTCAAAGTGATATAAAGGGTGTCCCCTTGTTTTTTGGCGGAGATATAATCTTTATTCGAGGTTAGCGCAGCTTTCCCGTTTAATACTTCTGCTCGGTACGTACCAAAGATTGAGAGTTCTTTCTCTTTCCCTGTTTCGATTGTCAACGGATGTGGGCCTGTGTCGACAACGACACGTGTAATATTATGATCCAGCGATGAGGAATAAGCTGGGAGATCGGTTGTTTTCATTTCATACTTCATCCAGTCATGCACTTTATCTAAGACACCTGCAGCACTCATTACCGTAAAACCAATACCGATAAAACCAATGATGCCCACGAAAAAAATGCTTAGAAAATCGTATTTAATCAGGGAATTTTCCTTGTTTGATACAAAAAGGTAAAAAAGAATTTCCAAACCTAGCACAATAAGTAGAAATGGCCACCAACTCGTCATAACATAAGCAAACTTCCAATCAAATAATTGGGATAAAATGAGGAAAACGCCTAGGAAAACAAGCGTTGCCCCCATGGAAATTGTTCCGACGCGCCATGTTCTCATTCTGAAGCCTCCTTGTCCCGTGTTTTTTCTCTGCTTCCAGACAACAGCTTAATCCCCCCGCCGATAAGCAAGATGCATACAACAGTGATTTGAAAATATCGGCTAAACCAATAAGCGAAATCAACGTTAAAATATTCCTGAATGATTGGTGAAAAGACAGGCAATAAAATATTCGTAATCAAATAGTAGCATCCAAGAAGCACAAGTCCGATGCCGACCCATTTTTGGTTGTTAATAAAGTAGGAAATGACCGGTGTATCTTCCAGTGGCTCTATTCCAAGCTTTGACGCTTTTTGCAGTCCGTCAAAAAAGCTGTAAAACCAAATAATTGGAACAAGGAACAAGAAAATCCCCAAATGCAACACGTCTAAAATGTAAATCGAAAACAAGAATGCCGCCATGAGTTGGACGCCTCTTCGCTGCAATCCAAGATAAAGATGTCCCGCTCCCGGAAAAATCGAAAGAAGCGTTGCGATGGCTTTGCTTTTCTTCCCGTCTTCCCTCCGTGTTTCAAAATCTTCAAGAAGCGAACGATCAACAAGTTCTTCGCCTTTTTGTTTTTTATTTAAAAGCTGCATCCCATCAAAAAAGCTGTACACCCATATGACAGGCAAGAGCGCGAGAAAAATAAGAAACTCACCGCGACCTGCCAAACCTGTAACGAATACTACCATTGCGCCTAACCCGAAAAAAGAAACTAATAGTGTTAACCCTCTGTTCATTAAGCCGAGCTGGAAATGCCCGAGGCCGGGAATCATCGAGAGAATGATCGTAAAGAATCGTTCAGATTCAAAATTTGGGTTTGCGCTTGTTGTGTGACTCGCTCCTTCATTAGTTCGAATCAACTTGGATGCGGTCACAACTGTATCAACAAAATTAATGATATACATGAGCAAACCGCCCAAAGCAAATACGATAAAAGGTTCAATAGCAGTCCATTGGTACATTATAAACGACAGAAAAGGAATACCAAATACAGCCAATGTATAAAACAAACCGCGAATTTTTCCTAAATAAAGCAGGCCTCCTCCAGGAAAAAATGCGAGTAAAAATGCAATGATTGGAGTTTTCATCGTCTTTTCGCCTCCTTTGTTTTTTCAATGTCAGGGATCCAAGTTAATGTTTTTTTCATTAATTCCTCCGTAAGTGGCTGATGGTGTTCCTTTTCCACCTTTTCTTCAAAATTACTTGCAATCTGTGTCAGCTGTGCAAACAATCCAGAAGACATCAACATGAGCGTGATGGCTGCAGCGATGAAATAATGAAAGACTGAACTTTGGAAAAGAGATTTTCGATTATTTACCCGCGGTTTAGCATTATGATCTTTTAGTGGAATTTTTTCAATCACGCTGTTAGTAAAATTTTCATCGATGATGTTTGGAAATGATTGTTCATGAGCTTCTACCGCTTTTATATACAACTCAAGACATTGGCTGCAGTCGTAAAGGTGGTTTTCGTAAGTTGCCCGAGCCTTTTCATCGATTTTTTCTTCAACATAGTTCATCCAGTCTTCATACTGAAAATGACTCATGAGAAATCGCTCTCCTTCCAATGCTTTTTCATCCACAATCTTGCACGGTGAAGCTTTGTTGCGATGGTTTCTTTTTTCACGTTTTGTTCTTCAGCCATTTGTTGGTACGACTTTTCCTCTATGTAGTAGCCATAAATGACGTCACGATAATTTTGCGGTAACTCATCTATCCGTCTAAATACGAGTTGTTTCATTTCTTTTTTGATGATTTGGTTTTCGATGTTTTCCGTTGATTCCTTTAAATCAATAAGGAAGTCCTCTGAAGCTTCTTCTCGCTTGCGGTATGCCTTACGTTTCATATCGATGGCATGGTTTACCGCAATTCTCGATATCCATGTCTTGAAGCCCTGGTTCTCATAATCTGGAAGGGAGAGGTAGATTTTGAGAAAGACTTCTTGGGAAGCATCTTCGGCGTCTTTTTGATTTCGAAGAATCCCATAGACCGAATGAAAAACGAGGTTTCGGTATTTCTCGATGATGAGGCGGAAGGCATGTTCATCACCTTGTTTGACTTTTTCAATTAACGCTTGATCCAAATCTTCTCTCCCCTCCTTTCCCATCTCTCTAAATAATAAACGAATGATGGCTGCAATGTTATACACTTTATTTGGTAATGACGCGAGAAACAAAAAATAGATCCTCAATTTATGAGAATCTATCCATCGTTAGTTTGTATAGGAACAAACGATCCTATATGATATAATAGAAATACAAGAGACCGGCTTTGCATGAGGGGTAGGCACATCGTTTGCACCTTCTGGGAATATTTCCTATGAAGGGAGGTGTTGCCCATGGATGTGGAAATCGCACTTACGCTGATGATCTCCTTCGGCATGTTAATTGCTTTTATCATGTCTGAAAAAAATGACCCCTCATACGCTTTAGCAGGCCTTGAGGGATCACTGTCTCACTTGTGCCTAGCCCCTCTTGATGGGGTTTGGTCTTATTGTAACCGTTCCATGTTGGCGCATGGGGCGGTTTTTAATAGTGTATAATTTTCTACATATATTATACCATGAATAGGAATTTTGTACACTTTCCATATTTAAAAGCATTTAGAAAAGCAAATATCCTCGTGCCCATAAATGTCTACCGCTTCCTTGTTTCATATGTGGGAAACGATCGAATACCATGAGAGCACTCTTTCCTTTGAGGTACCCCATCCATTCGGATACGCTCAGTTTTGAAGGAGGACTTTTGTCATCATTCCTCACGGCACTTCCTGTTCTGTTCTCCGGGGCATAGCCTTGGGCTTAATGTTTGAGTTATAACCATCACCTAGGAATTTTATTTTAATTTAACTGTGTTCAGATTTTAGGAGTGGTTTTTCGCTTTGCTTCTGTTCATCAACCATCTAATGATAAAATTAAATTTTTTAATACGGCAATTGTGGAAGGCCGTGATCAGCCATTCATCGCCTTGCTTAATAAGAATATTGGTATTGATGGATTCACGGTTTTTCGGATAATCTTTTTGCCGCGGCATTTTCGTATTGCCAATACAGTGGACGATCGCTGTGCGGTCGTTTAGAAAGCGAATGCCGGTGATTCGCCCCTCCATTTGCGAGCCTTTTAAGACGCCATTGAATAATTCATGATGGGAATCTTCTACTTCTTGTTTGCCTTTTAAGTGTTGTCCGAAGAACGTCACATAGTCCACATCTTCAGTAAAGCAATGCGCGTAGGCATTCGCGTCCCCACGGCTCCATGCCGCAAACATATGATCAAATACCGTTTCAATTTCCTTTTTCTCTTTTGCCCAATCCATCGTCATTGTCTTTACTCTCCTTTTTCCTTATTGGTTATAGATGCTTTCAGCTGATCTTTGAGTTCATTCGACCAGCGCAATTCCAAAGCCCATTGTTCGAGCTGCAGGTCCATCAAGCTGCGTATGGTTTGATAAAAGCTGGATTCTTGAACGGGCTTAACCATTTCGGGGTTGTCATCAAATTCCTTCTGTTGTTCTTTGATATGGTTAATAGCTTTTTGGCAATACCTTATATAGTGATTAATTAATGCAAGTTGATCTTCCTCTTCCAAAAATTCAAAGTAAATCGCTTTAATATGAAAAACTTTTGGGTAGTTCCCAAGGCCCTTTTCAGTTTCCATCATCAATTCATAAAAGCGCGCCCTCCCCTTCGAGGTAATGTCGAAAGTGCGGGAGGAACGTTTAGACGGAAATGGCACACTTTTTGAATCCGCTTCTTTAATGAGCCCATCTTTCTCTAACTTATTTAGCAGTGTTGAAAGCGTGCCCCTGCTAAACTTTTCCCAAGGGCCGATGGTATCGTTGGCGATTTTCGAAATAAGGTAGGCGTGTAAAGGAAACTTCATTAATAAGGCCAAGACAAGCAGTTCATACATATGAAACACTCCAATTGACGTTATGAGTTTTTATAGTTTTTTTAAAACCATTTTGTTAAAACTATAATATGCTTCAAACACTTTGTCAATGACTAAATGGCCACTAATTCAAAATTCCCTATTATCGTGATCCGTGCTGACGATTGGCTGCATGATTATCACTACTTCCTTAGCAGATAACTATTAAAGAAGAAAAACTTCTATTATTCACAACCTTCAAAAGAGGCGACAAAAAAAAGAAGAGACGAATGCCTCTTCTATCTTCTTTGTTCATTATATTTTCTTAACCCATTACAAGTTCTTTTTCGAGAACTTTTCCATCCACAATCGCTTGAACTTCAGTACCTTCCAGCGTTTCTTTTTTCATTAACGCTTCAACTAACTGTTCAAATTGTGCTTCGTTTTCACGGATGAGTTTTTCTGTTTTGATCATCGCTTCATCAAAAAGCTGCTGCATTTTTGCTTCTTTTTGATCGTTTTTAAACGTTAGTGTGAATCCATCTTGAAGCATTCCTGTATCAACCATTTGCTCGATAATTTCTTTCGCTTGTTGAACATCTCCGCTTACGCCGATGCTGTGTTCACCAAGGTACATTCGTTCAGCGACCCCGCCGGCCAGGATCATGCTCACTTGATCGAGCAATTCGCTTGTTGTCGACAAATGAAGTTCTTTTTGAATCGGTGCGACATAGCCAAGTGCTTGTCCCCTTGGAATAATCGTTGCTTTTCTAACCGATCCCGGTTTCGTAATTGCGGCAATAAGCGCATGGCCCGATTCGTGAATCGCAACGCGCCGTTTCGTATTGAAATCATTAAGCGAGCGCGAGGTGCTTCCAAGAATTGTACGGTCAATCGCAAAGTCAAGATCGCTCTTGTTAATTTGCTTACGCCCATCTCGGACAGCTCTTCTGCTAGCCGTTTCAAATAATGAGCTAATCTCGGCGCCTGAGAAGCCTGAAGTGCTCTCAGCGAGCATATCGAGTGATGCAACGACGTCGCCTGAAAGTGGCTTTCCTTTCGTATGAATGTCGATGATTTCCCTTCTTCCTTTCGTATCAGGTAGAGGGACATTGAATGTAAAATCGATCCTGCCAGGCCTTAGAAAGGCATCATCAAGCATATCTTTTCTATTCGTTGCCGCGATGAACAGGATACCGTCATTGTCTTTCCCGCCGTCCAATTGCACAAGCAGCTCTGTTAGCGTCCGTTCCGCTTCTTCACTTCCATGTGCTTTCCGCTTGCCTGCGAGCGCATCAACTTCATCTATGAAAATTACAGCCGGTTTTTGCTTTCTGGCGTTTTGAAAGAGAGAACGTACCCGTGCTGCCCCGACACCGACAAATAACTCTGTGAAAGCAGCTCCGCTCGAAGAAAAGAATGCCGCGCCTATTTCACGCGCAATCGCTTGGGCAAGCAACGTTTTTCCTGTTCCGGGCGGCCCATATAATAGGATTCCTTTCGGGGGTTTAATTCCAACTTGCAAGGATCGTTTTGGGTTTTTGACGATGGATAATGTCTGTAAAATCTCTTCTTTCATTTCGATCGGAATGCCGCCAATATCATCCATCGTGATATTTGGAAGGGGCGTCGTTTTGGCTGCGCTGTTTTTCATAGATTTCGTGCCGACTCCACCTTTTAGCATAATGGCTAAAAACGCAGCGAGTGCGATAAATAATATTCCGCCTAGAATTAATCCACCGTAGCGGGATTGGTCTGAATATTTATAGGTGATATTATATTTTTCAACCAGTTCTTCAACCATTTGGCTCTGTGGGCGAACTTGGGTAACATAGAGGGCGTCTTTTGTCTTTAAATAGAGGGTGCCATCTGACTTTTCTTTAAGAGAAACGGTTTGGCCATTTTGCGCTTGAATCGTTTGCTCCAATTTGGAAAATGTCACAGGGATTCCTTTGTTAGAATCAACGATAACCCATCCAATGGCAGCTGAAATGCCTAACACGGCTAAGATGAGAATCATAATCTTAGTTGCTAGTCTAGTGTTTGACTTCAAGCCTCCCCAACTCCTTCTTTAATATACTATCCATTATAGTGAAGAAGGGGTAAATTGAACAGGTAAATTACCGGTGTTTTTTACATTTTTTTACAATCTGTTACGACTTCGTGAACGGTCGGCTATTCTAATCTTCGAATGTAAAACTTAGAATTTCACCTGTATACGCTTGAACGAAAACGATGGCGTCTTGTTCTTCTGTCTCAATTTCAACTTTGTATGCGTGGGAGCCGTCATAGCTTTCCAGTTCAATGTCTTCGACTTCACCTTTCACCTTTGACAAAGCAATTTCGGCAGCTTTTTCCTTTCCAATTTTTTCCCTTTGTTCCTCTTTTATTTGCTTGTGATTTTTTTGTATGAGATGCAATGATTGGATGTCGCCTGTATGCCGGTCCATCTCAAGTCCATACGTTCCGAATTGGTTTTGTACTTCAATGAGAAATTGCTGATCGTTTTGTTTCATCTTTGTCACGTCTCCGCCATAGAGCGACCTCACCATTTCAGCTGCTTCTTTTTCATTTATCGGTGTCTTATCGTTCGCTGTAAGACGCTGCACACCAAATCCAACACCAAATATAAACACTGCAGCTGCCAGTATGATCATCCATTTTCTCATTTTTCCACCTCATCATTTTGGACGCGATTTGGCAGGATCACGGTCACCTTCGTTCCTTTCTTTTCTTCACTTTCGATCTGAATGTTTCCATGATGCGCATCAATGATTTTTTTTGCGATGGCGAGGCCAAGGCCTGTTCCTCCGCTTGTTCGCGTTCGTGACTTATCCACTCGAAAGAAACGATCAAAGACCGCATGAAGATTTTCCTTCGGTATGCCAATTCCTTTATCTTCCACAGAAAAGTAAGCATTTCCGTTTGTTCGTCCCACATGGATATCAATGGCTTCAGAGCTATACTTTCGTGCATTATCAAGCAAAATATAGAGAATCTGTTTGATTTTTTGCTCATCTGCCTGAACATATACTAAGCGCTCGCCACAATGAACATGAACTTTACGCTGATACACGTTTTCAAAGGTTTTCCCAGTTTCTACACATAGGTCGAATAAGTTAAATGTTGTGAATGCCATGTTCAAATCTTCCTCATTTTTTGCAAGCAGCAGCATTTGCTCTGTCATTTCTCTCATTCTTCCTGCTTCAGAATAGATGGCGTCAATCGATTCTTCAACTAAATCAGGCCTTTTCATCCCCCAGCGCTTGAGCATATTCGCGTAACTTTCAATAATGGTTAATGGCGTTTTTAATTCATGGGAAGCGTCTGAAACGAATTGTTGCTGCTTTTCAAAATTACGTTCAAGTATTTCAATCATACTGTTAAAGGTGTTTGCCATTTTGTACAATTCATCTTTCGGACGGTGCTTGCTTCTGATCCTTTTGAAAACACCTTTTCGTTGAATTTCTTCCATCGTATCAATCATCGTGTTGATGGGTTTTAAAATTATTTTGCTTAAAGCGATTCCCCCTAAATAAGAAGGAATCAGGATGAGGAGGGATGCCACAATAAGGACGATTTTTAACACATTCATGTTGTTCTCTGTTGCAGCAAGGCTTTCCATCACTTCAAGCGTTGCCACTTCCCCATTATTCCAAATGATAGGAAAATAAGAGGCGACATATGGTTCACCATTTACTTCGAGTACCTTTGTAGATTGTGATTTGTAAAAGGCTGCTTCATGATTTGACAGCACAGTTTGTTTTACGACTGAAACGATCGGTTCGTTTTGCGCGTTGATCACTCGTATCAGTCCGTTCTCAGGCAAATAGGCTCTTAAAAGAGCAGTCCGATCCGATTCATTTATACCCATTTGAATATTTTTTGCGATTTCTGTTGTATGGTGACTGCTGCGTTCCATTTCATTCTGGATCGTTAGGTTTTTAAATAAAAAATAAACCGCAATATTCGTAATGAGCAACAGGATAAGAAGCAAAACGGTTGAAAATAGCTGGATTACATTTCGAATATGCATCGGTTTGACTACTCCTTCATCATATAGCCGACTCCGCGAACAGTATGAATGAGGGAAGTCTCGGCCCCCTTCTCAACTTTCTGTCGCAAATATCGGATATACACATCAACGACATTTGTGTCGCCAACATAATCAAAGCCCCACACAGAGGATAACATTTGCTCTCTTGTCAGCACTTGATTTGGATGCTTCATTAAAAAGACAAGCAAATCAAATTCGCGGGGCGTCAGTTCAATTTGCTTCCCATTTCGATTTACTTCACGGCTTTTTTCATTGACTGTCAAGTCGCCAATTGTAAGGAGTTCTTGTTGTTTCATTTGGTTGATTTGTCGATGTGTCCGGAGAATCGCCCGAATGCGCGCCAACAATTCTTCGATTTTAAATGGCTTTGTAATATAGTCATTCGCCCCTTGGTCAAGTCCGCTCACTTTATCAGGTAGCGAATCCCTAGCCGTCAGTAGAATGACAGGTGTCAAATCCCCCGAACTGCGCATCCTTCTTAACACTTCAATGCCGTTTAATTCAGGAAGCATAATATCTAGAAGCACTAAACCCCAGCGATGTGCCTGAAGCATATCAAGCCCTTCTCTGCCGTTTTTCGCTGTTGCGGTTTCATACCCTTCATAATTCAGTTCAAGGCTAATGACCCGCGCAATTTTTTCTTCATCTTCAACGATAAGAATCTTTTCTTTCGCCATTTTGCCCTCCTGCCGTTTCGTCTTGCTGTTTTTAAACACATTTTATCACTGTTATTAAAAAACCATAAATTTCTCATCAAATTCTAATCTTTCTCATCATGAATTCTCATTTTCGTTAGTTATAGTGTAAATATCAACACAAGGAGGGAAGATGAAATGAAAAAGAAAACAATGATACTCGCATTTTCTACTGTTCTTGGAGTCAGTTTGTTAGGGACTGCAGGCTACAAAGCTTCCGCCGCTTATGAACAGGCAAAAATATCAAAAGAAGAAGCTGTGAAAATTGTAGAAAAGGAGTATAAAGGCGACAATGTTGATGTTAACTTTGAATATGATGATGGAAAGCCTGAGTATGAAGTGAAGTTCAACGAGGGAGAAGAACGTTTCGAAGTTGAGATTGACGCGGAAACAGGCAAAGTTTTAAAGAAGGAAAGAAAAGATTACGATGATGATTCAGCAAATGAAAAACCCCCGCATACAAAAATTACGATGGACAAAGCCGCTGAAATTGCTTTAAACGAAGTGGCTGGTGACATAAAAGAAGCTGAGCTTGATCACGATAACGGGAAATGGGTATATGAGCTTGAGATTCAAACAAAAGATGGTGAAGTTAACATAGATATTGATGCGATGACAGGCAAGATATTAGAAATTGATCATGATGATGATTAAAAAACGAGCTGTTGAGCGAGACTCAACAGCTTTTTTGCGTTTAAATGATCTGGAGAAATGTTTGGCCAATCGACGTTACTCCAACTACAATCAATAAACCGTAGACAAGCCGTTTAAAAGTTGTTTCATTAATAAACTTCCGGATGTAGTTTCCGAGAAAATATCCGATGAATAAAGGGATTACCAAGATTGCTACACTACCCCAGTTTATTGAGGCTAAGGAAGGCAACATCCAAAAAGCCGCAACGACGGCAAAAGCATAATTAATTAAGAAAAAATGCACGGTTGTCGCACGAAAAGCTTCCTTTGGCAGGATTTGAATTAGCACTGCCACAACCGGCGGACCAGGTATTCCTGCAGCCCCGGTAAGAATGCCGGATAAAAAGCCAGCAATATAAAACCCTCTAGGCAATTTACGTTCCTCCGCTGTTTCTTCAACCGAACCTTCGGGTTCCCGTGCCGCTGAGGTTTCTTTAGAGGCCTTGTTGATTTGCCTATTTTTGGCCAATTGAATCATGACGTATCCTAAAACAGCTGCGCCTACGATCCCTTTTAAATAAGCCTCATTTAATCTCCCGCTAATCATAATCCCGATCAAAATTCCTGGCAGCCCGGCGATAAGCAGCCGCCAGATTAAATCCCAGCGGGCAAGATGTCGATTGTTTCTCGTTTGAATAGCTAAAGCAGCTAACGACAAAAGCATGGTAATAAAAACCGCTTCATATCCGGGAAAAATATATAAAAGCAGCGGAATGGAGACAAGCGCGAAGCCAAAACCGGTAATCACCTGCAAAACCGAAGCAAAAATGACGATAATCCCACCCAATAGTAGACTATAAAAAGGCACAGACACAAAATTCCCCCTTGCATAGAAGCAAAAACACCCAATGTTGGTTTATAAAGATCTTACCAGAGTTTGTAGAAATTTTCAGTAAATAAAGAAAGGCTTATGGCCAAATGAACTTGCCTTAAGCCCTTCCTATCTTTAGACTGTTTTTAGTTTATCAATGATGCTTTCGTATACTTGATTCCACACATTTTCATCAGATGCGAACGTTGCTGTCATGTTTTTGTACATCGCTTTCTGCTTCTCTTCAAACTGCTCATCTTCTTTCGGCGGAAGCTTTGCCCGCTCGTCATCGACGAACGCTTGAACTTTGGGTGCCCGAGGCCCCCAAACCGCTTTTTCATTACCTTCCTTGTCAATGAAAATAAAAATCGGGATCGCTCGTGATGTCCCGTTCGTTAAATACTGATCCATTAATTCAAGATTGCTGTCGCGGAGCAGCATCCGGACATCCATACTAGATTTTTCAGCTATTTTTAATAAGATTGGAACGTTTAACATCGCATCCCCACACCAGTCCTCTGTGAGGACGATAACGCGAATTTTTTTCTCTTTTAGACGCTTGAATAGATCGGAATCCTCTTCACGAACGTTAAAACGGTTATAGATCGAAAGTAAATTGTCTTTATGTGTTTCCATTGAATCAATATAACTTTCAGCATCCATTCCTTTTTCGAACCAATTAGATAATTTCATCTTCCTACCTCTCTCCCTTCGACTTAATCGGTTGTCAGAATAACTGAATATATAAATGTATTATACACCTTTACATCTTTTTTACATAAGGTTAACAGTTTGAATATATTCAATTAACAATCTACTGATACGCTAGTCTTGAGTAAAAAATTCAAAAAAACAAAGGAGAGTGGTGGTGCATACATTCGATCATCTGTAGGAAATTGAAGCATTTAAAAAATATCAATTCGATCGAAAGGATGATTCACTGATGACCATTCAAACAAAAGAATCCGCTGTACTCCCTCTGCACGGGGCAGTAAATTTCCGTGACATGGGTGGATTAGAAACAGCGGATGGAAGACGCGTGAAAAAAGGGTTGTTCTTTCGAGCGGCTGAACTAACCGATTTAACGGAGAAAGATAAATTGTATTTAAAAAGCCTTAAAATCGCCCGAATTTTTGATTATCGAACCCAATTTGAGGCAAATCATAAGCCGGATCCAATGATTGGGGATGCGATTAATGAACGCGTATCTGTAAATGATGAAAAAAAAGAGCGAATGGTTACGTCAATGAAGCAATTATTTGAATCTGGCCAGTTTAAATCTTTTGATGAAGATACATTGTTGAATGTCTATACCAATTTGCCAGTTGGAAATCCAGCTTACCAGCATTTAATGGATTTATTAAAAAAACCAGAGGCGAATCTTCCTCTTATCCACCATTGTACAGCGGGAAGAGATCGTACAGGAATTGGTGCTATGTTAATTTTGTTAACACTTGATGTCCCTTTAGAAACCGTGATGGAAGATTATTTGCTCTCAAACGAAACTTTAGAAGAATATCATCAACAAATCTTTGAGCGTGCAGCGGAAATCCTTGCAGAAAAAGAATTAGATGCATTTCGAAAAATGTTCTTGCTTCAAGAAAGATATTTACTAGCATCATATGAAAATATCATCAAACATTATGGGAATTTTGAAACGTATCTTGAAAAAGAACATAAAATTACCCCATTGTTCAGGGCCTCCATTCAAGAGTATTGTCTCGAAAAATAATCTAACTTGAGGTGAAATGAAATGACTGAATTAAAATTCTTGCATGTAACAGATACTCATATTCTTCAAAATAAACAAGACGGTTTATATCAAGTGTTAGACCGCCCAAATGAAAATCCGGTGGATCAGTTCAAAAAGGTATTAAACTATGCAAATGCAATGAGCGATTCATTAGACTTTATCTTAATTAGTGGAGATTTAGTCCATGAAGGCGGTGTGGAAGATTACCGTTTCTTCAAGAAATTGATTGAAGAAACCACAACACTTCCGGTTTATGTTGCATTAGGAAATCATGATGTAACAGAAGCTTATTGGGAAGGTTATGAAAATATCCTCAATTGTCAAGACAACTTGTTCTACGAGAAAACCATTCGAGGATATCGCATGGTCGTATTGGATTCTAGTCATGATAAGAGTGGCATCGGTATGGTAGATGCAAGGCAGCTTTCCTGGCTCGAAGAAATACTTCAATCTCCAGCTGAAAAAGGTACATTTATCGTTGTTCATCATCCACCAGAAGTTGGAGAATTTAGCGGAATTCATCATTTAAAAAATTCAGATGAACTGATGGCGAAAATAAAAAATACAGATGTCATGGCTGTTTTAAGTGGTCATACACATCAAAATAAAATCTCATTATTTAAAAATATATGTATATCAGTTGCTGAAGGAACGGCTTTTGGAGTTGAGTTAACGGATGAACATATGCATATAACAAACAAGGTCGGCTTTAATCTTTGTACTCTCAATGAAAATGGAATCGATATTCGACAAATGCGAATGCCTGAAGAATTGACAACACTAAGTAGTATTGAAATGAAAAAAGTACTCCATTCTTAAAAATTTTTGGATAGGAAGGGAATATGACTATGGAACAATTTAAAAAAAGAAAGGGGCTATTTATAGCCTTTTTCATTGCAATGCTTTTGGTCATCTTCAGTGCATGTAACACGATGCCTCAATCAGAAGAAGCAGCTTCAGGTAGTTCAAATGGAGGAACAACTGCACAATTAGGAACATTAGATCCTAAGAACCCAACAAAAATTACGTTTTATTCTTATAGCTTAACGTATCCGTCCATGAAGCCAGGGATGGAAAAGCTTATTTCAGATTTTAATCATACAGTTGGCAAAGAAAAAGGCGTTATCGTTGAAGGAGTGCCTGATTCAGATTATCAACAACATAAAGCAGATATTGCAGCTCGTAAACAAGTGGACGTTGTTCAACATACATTCCCTACCTTAGATGCAGGCAAAATAACACTCGGTTTTAAAGCGTATGAAGATGTGTTTCCGAAAGATGAGCTGGAAGAACATTTGGTAGGAATTTCTGAAAATGCTTTAGATCTAGGAAGAATTGACGGAAAAATGTATGGTTTAGCATTTACTTTCAGTACCCCCATCGTTTTTATAAACGGCGATTTATTTGAACAAGCGGGGCTAGATCCAAACGATCCACCGAAAACCTGGACAGA
The DNA here is from genome assembly GCF_003097615.1 of Pueribacillus theae. NCBI lineage: Bacteria > Bacillati > Bacillota > Bacilli > Caryophanales > Bacillaceae > Pueribacillus > Pueribacillus theae. The sequence continues at coordinate 31,945 of NZ_QCZG01000023.1, read as the reverse complement.
AATCAAGAAGTATGCACTGAAAATTAAAGAAGAGACAGGAAAGGACGGATTTGCCCTTCCTCCAGATAACGGATGGATTACAGATGGTGTGCTTTTTAGTAATGGCGCTAACATTCTTTCTGAAGATCGATCTGAAGCAGTATTTGCAAACGGAGAAACATTTGAAGCCATTCAAATATGGAAAGATATCTATCAAAGTGGTGCGCACGCAATCGGTTCGACTACTGAAGCAAGTGAGCAATTTATGGCGGGAAATCTAGGAATGCTCGTCACGTCATCTGCCCTTCATAGCGGAATGCTAGACGCTTCAAAAGCAGGCGGATGGGAATTATATGGTGTTGGACTGCCTCAATTTAGTGACAAGCCTTCTGTACCTGTAAACTCCGGAAGTGCTTTAGCTGTTCGACCTGACAGTCCAGAAAAAAATGCAGCCGTTTGGGAATTTATTAAATATGTAACCGGGAATGAAGGCTATACAACTATCACTTCTGAAATTGGTTACTTACCATTACGTACAGATTTAGCGGATGACCCGAACTATTTAAAAGGTTTCGTTGACGAAAACCCATTGTATCGCGTGAATCTTGAACAATTAGAACGCATTCGACCTGCAACGATTTGGCCTGGAAATTATGCGACTGAAGCTTTTACCATTTTTACTGATGCGATTGTAAAAGCCGTTTCCACTGATGCCGATATTGAAAAAACGATAACAGAGGCTGAAGATTCCATCAATGACTTACTAAATTAAAAAGACAGAATAGCATGGATAGGAAGGATTATATATGAGTAAACCAATTGAGAATAATATGAGCACAACGTTACCTGAAGGGATTCTAGGCAGTAAGAGTAAAACCGTCAATAAACGAAAAAAAGGTACATTAAAAGCCTATTTGTATCTCTTGCCTGCCCTTCTATTGTTAGGGATATGGATGTATAGGCCGTTGCTTTCAACCTTCAATCTCGCTTTCTATCAATGGGGTATGGTACCGGGGACAACCCCTGTACCTGTTGGTTGGGATAACTTTGTACGTTTATTCAGTAGTAAGGATTTTGGAATCTCTGTTTCTAATACAATCTTTTATACTGTTGGTTTACTTCCGTTTTCCATTATTATTCCACTATTTTTAGCTGTTGCTACTCACAATATGAAAGGGAAAATGAAAAATGTATATCGTGCATTCTTTTTCATCCCACTGATCTTGGCACCTGTCTCTGTCGGAGCAATCTGGCGCTGGTTGTTTCACCCTTCAAACGGATTAGTCAACATTATGTTAGTAAAGCTCGGGGTGATAGAAAAAAACATTGCATTCTTCTCGGATCCTTTGTTCGCAAAATGGCTTGTTTTGCTGATTACAGGATGGAAAATGATCGGATTTAGTACCATTATGTTTTCTGCGGCTTTAACAGGCATTAGTAAAGACTATTATGAGGCCGTTTCCTTGGATGGAGCGAATACGCTTCAACAATTTAAAGATATTACGTTGCCTCTATTATCACCTATGATTCTTTTTATGGTTACAATGAGCATCTTATTTTCTAGTCAGTGGTCATTTGCTTATATCGATATTTTAACAGCAGGGGGACCTTTCGGAACTTCAACTAACATTTACTACGAAATGTACAAATATGGCTTTTCAAATTTAGATGTAGGGATGGGTTCGGCTGCCGCTGTATTGTTCTTTATCGTTTTCGCCTTCATTGCGTTAGCTCTTAACATGCTTTCGAAAAAATACGCATTTTATGATAACTAGAAGGAGTGTGCAGCCTTGTTGACTCGAAAGCTTAAACCTAGTACTTTTTTACAACATGTTTTACTCATTCTCATGTCTGTCATTGCTATTTTTCCATTATACTGGATGGTGATTTCTTCGTTTAAGAATGAAGCTGAAATCTTTACAGCTTCCCTTTTTCCAGCTAGTCCTACGTTTAAAAATTATCTCTATGCTTTTACAGAAATGCCGATCTTTCGCATGATGCTCAATTCATTTATTACTGCGTCACTCTTAACCATCCTTCAATTAGGAACAAGTATATTAGCAGGTTACGCATTTGTAAGATGGCAGTTTAGAGGTAGCTTTTTAATCTATACCATTCTAAGTTTATCATGGCTTATCCCGGTTCAAGCCATTATGATTCCAAACTATGTGTTAATTAACCAAATCGGTTTGAACGAAACATTGCTTGGAATTGTGATCCCATTAGCGGTATCTACCTTTGCGATTATGTCGATGTACCAAAGTTTTAAAGCATTTCCAGTTGCTTTAATAGAAGCCGCGAGACTAGATGGAGAAAGTGATTTTGGCATTCTTGCAAAGATTATTTTGCCAAACATGAAATCGACAATCGCATCGCTCGGAATTCTGTTATTTATTAGCGGTTGGAACGAATATTTATGGCCAATGCTGATTACAACACAAATGGAAAATGCACCGATTCAAATTGGACTTCGAGCATTTGTCAATTCAGATGAGAATTTATGGGGATCACTCATGGCTGCAACAACAATTTCGAGTTTGCCTATTCTGATCATCTATTTTATTTTGCGAAAGCATGTAATTGATTCTTTTGTACGATTCGGGATTAAATAGCAAAAAATTTATTAGAAAGAAGGGGTAAAAAGAATGGGAAACATTACATTTGACCATATTTGTAAGTCATTCGGTCCAAACGAGGTACTAAAAAATATTAATGTTAAGATTGAAGATGGTTCGTTTACTATTTTACTAGGTCCTTCTGGATGTGGTAAATCAACTCTATTACGTATTCTTGCAGGGCTAGAAGAAGAAACGAGCGGACGCATTTATATAGCTGATCGTGATATTACCGAAAATGAACCGAAGGATCGAGACATTTCAATGGTTTTTCAAAACTATGCATTGTACCCCCATATGACAGTGTATAAAAATATCGAATATGGATTAAAAATTAAAAAAATGCCGCAAAACGAACGAAAAAAAGTGATAACAGATGTCTTAAATATGGTGGAATTAACAGACCACGCAAAAAAACTCCCCGGTCAGCTTTCAGGTGGTCAAAGACAGCGTGTCGCTCTTGCACGTGCGATTGTAAAACGCCCACAAGCTTTTTTAATGGATGAGCCGCTATCAAACTTAGATGCGAAATTAAGAAATCAAATGCGGCAAGAACTGATTGAATTACATCAAAAACTTCAAACAACGTTTTTATATGTTACACACGATCAAGTGGAAGCAATGTCTATGGGTTCATTTATCATCATCATGAATCAAGGAAAAATCATGCAAAAAGGGACACCGAAAGAAATCTATACAGATCCCGCAAACTTGTTTGTCGCGCAATTTATCGGTTCTCCGCCTGTTAATGTTTTAGAATTTGACGAATATTACTTAGGAATTCGTCCAGAAAAAGTGGAAATCACCACTTCGACTAGTGTAAGCCGTGGCATCAATATTCGTGGTGAAGTATTAACGACCGAACAATTAGGTGGAGAATCGATTTATAAAGTCCAAACAGAGTATGGAAAAATCAATGTAAAAACAGAAAGCAATTGGGAAGATATCGACAAACAAGTGAATATACAATTCTCTTTTGAAGACCTGCTTTTATTTGATAAGTATGGTGAACGAATGAAGATAGATGAAGAAATGTTGAATAAAGTAAATCAAGTATTTAATAAGCGATTACTTCAATCAGTGTAATTCCAATAGCGTACCGGCTAACATAGTCATAATGTAATTAATTTACAAGAAAAAGGCAGATTTCGTATTGTAGAAATCTGCCTTGGCGATCTATCGCTTTTCAACTTCTTCTTTTAAAAGCTTATTGATGATTTGCGGATTTGCTTTTCCTTTCGTTGCTTTCATTGCTTGGCCAACGAGGAATCCAAATGCGCGGTCTTTTCCGTTTTTGATATCCTGGATGGATTGTTCGTTGTTATCCAAAATTTCATTGACAAGGGTGCGGAGCTCGCCTTCGTCGGAAATTTGGACCAATCCTTTTTCTTTCACAATCGTTTCAGGGTCTCCGCCTTTTTCGATCAGGTCTTTGAAGACTTTTTTGGCGATTTTTGAAGAAATGGTTCCGTCTTCAATCAATTTGATTAATTTTGCGAGTGCTTCCGGCGTCATGGCAATGTCGGTGATCTCTTTTTGTTCTGCATTTAAATACGCGGACACTTCGCCCATCATCCAGTTTGATGCAAGCTTCGGATTTGCTTTTTTCGCGATCACTTGTTCAAAGTAGTCGGAAAGGTCTTTTGACTGTGTGAGCACCATCGCGTCGTATTCTGGAAGCCCGATTTCTTTCACATAACGTTCGCGCCTTGCATCAGGCAGTTCGGGAATTTCTGCGCGGATGCGTTCTTTCCATTCTTCATCAATTTCAATCCGTGTGAGATCCGGTTCAGGGAAGTAACGGTAATCATCGGCTCCTTCTTTCACACGCATCAAGATGGTTTTTTTCGTCGCTTCATCGTAGCGCCTCGTTTCCTGTTCAATGATTCCGCCATCTTCCAGCACTTCCGCCTGGCGAATTTCTTCGTAAGCGATGCCGTTGCGTACGTGGGCGAAGGAGTTTAAGTTTTTCAGTTCTGTTTTCGTTCCGAACTCTTTTTGCCCGACAGGCCGGATGGAGACGTTCGCATCACAGCGGAGCGAGCCTTCTTCCATTTTACAATCGGAAACGCCTGTGTATTGGATAATTGCCTTTAGCTTTTCGAGATAAGCATAAGCTTCTTCAGGCGAGCGAAGGTCAGGCTCTGATACAATCTCGATAAGCGGTGTGCCTTGGCGGTTGAAATCAACGAGCGAGTAATCTTCGCCTTCTGCGTGTGTGAGCTTTCCAGCATCTTCTTCTAGGTGGAGGCGGGTGATGCCGATTTTCTTTTTCTCGCCGTTTACTTCAATTTCAATCCAGCCGTGCTCTCCAATTGGCCTGTCCGCTTGAGAAATTTGGTAAGCTTTCGGGTTGTCAGGATAAAAATAGTTTTTCCGGTCAAATGTTGTATTTTCATTGATTTGCATGTTTAATGCCATTGCTGCTTTCATGGCAAATTCAACCGCGGTGTAATTGACGACCGGCAATGTACCCGGATGTCCAAGGCAAATTGGGCAGACATTCGTATTTGGAGGCGCTCCAAATTCAATAGAACAACCGCAAAAAACTTTGGAATTCGTTTTTAGTTCGACGTGCACTTCAAGTCCAATAACTGTTTCGTATTTCATTTTCCTGCCCCCTTCACAGCACCGGTCTCGCTTTATGGTGCTCTGTCGCTTGTTCATAAGCGTGAGCCACACGATAGACGGTTTGTTCATCAAATGGCTTTCCAATAATTTGAAGGCCGATTGGCAATCCTTCAGAAAAGCCGCATGGTACTGAAATCGCTGGAACACCAGCCAAATTGACCGGGATTGTTAAAATGTCTCTCGTATACATTTTGAGCGGGTCATCAACGACTTCACCAAGCTTGTATGCTGTCGTTGGCGAGGTTGGCCCGATAATAACATCATATTTTTCAAATACATTTTCAAAGTCCTCTTTAATAAGCGTACGCGCCTGTTGGGCTTTTTTATAATAGGCGTCATAATAGCCCGAGCTTAGCGCAAATGTGCCAAGCATAATCCGGCGCTTCACTTCATCGCCGAAGGCTTCGCTTCTTGAGTCAAGATATAAATCGTTTAAGTTCTTCGCATTCGGTGAACGATAACCGTAGCGTACACCGTCAAAACGGGCAAGGTTTGCAGAAGCTTCAGATGAGGAAAGTAAATAGTAGCTTGCTACTGCGTATTTTGAGTGCGGAAGTGATACTTCTTCCCAAACGGCACCCATTTTTTCCAAAGTTTCTAGTGCTTCCTTGATGCTTGCTTTTACTGCTTCATCCACGCCTTCGCCCAAGTATTCTTTAGGTACGCCGATCTTTAAACCTTTTACATCTCCCGTTAACGACGCCACATAATTTGGAAGATCAACATCGACAGACGTTGCATCGCATTTGTCATGGCCGGCAATTGTCTGAAGAAGATACGCATTGTCTTCGACAGATTTTGTGATTGTACCGATTTGGTCAAGCGATGAAGCAAACGCAACCAGGCCGAATCTTGAAACGAGCCCGTATGTAGGCTTTAATCCGACGACACCACAAAAAGCGGCTGGCTGGCGGATCGAACCACCTGTATCCGAGCCAAGTGAGAAGTAAACTTGTCCGGCAGCAACCGCCGCAGCAGATCCGCCGCTTGAACCGCCTGGTACATAATCCGTATTCCAAGGGTTCTTTGTTTGTTTAAATCCCGAGTTCTCTGTCGTTGAACCCATCGCAAACTCGTCCATGTTTTGTTTTCCGATCAGTACCGCGTCTGCTTCATTCAGCTTTTCAACAACGGTTGCATCGTGAAGAGGCCGAAAGTTTTCAAGCATTTTGCTTGCACAGGTTGTTGTAAACCCTTTTGTAATAATATTGTCTTTTAATCCAATAGGAAGGCCGAATAGCGCTCCCTTTTTGTCTGAATCATTTTTCGCGTCGAGTTTTTTCGCAGTCTCCATCGCATTTTCTTCATTTAGATTGACAAATGCTTGGATCTTGCTGTCTGTTTCGCCGATCTGTTTATACGATTCAGCCACTAAATCTGTTACTTGTATTTCTTTTTTATGTAATAAATCTTGTATTTCTGTCAATCGGTGATTAAACAGCGTCATCCCTTTTCCTCCTACTCTAAAATCGCTGGTACTTTGAAGAGACCATCCATATGATCAGGCGCGTTTTCCAAAGCTTCTTCCCGGCTAATCCAGCCTCTCGCCCTGTCCTCGCGCGTTACATTTTTCAAATCAAAAACATGGGATGTCGGTTCCACATCTTCTGTGGAAAGTTCATTTAGTTGTTCCGCATATGCAATAATGTCATCCAATTGTTTTGTAAACAATTCGACTTCTTCATCGGTTAATTTAAGACGTGCCAAATTTGCAACATGCCGTGTCTGTTCCTCTGTAATTCTTGACATAACCTCTCACCTCCAACGCTTTACAATACAGTGATCATACCAAAAAAAGCCTGATTTCCGCAAGGCTGCGGCCGATGAATGACTTTCTAGGCTACTAATACCGAGAAAGCCTGCTTCGGAGCATGGCTAATTAGACGCAGGGACAGGGTTGCGACTGCGCAACTTGTCCGAAAGAAGCCAGCTTGGTAGCATACTCTTGTTGATGCAAGGGCCAGGGGCAAGGCTGCCCTGCCCTGAATAAGCGGGCTTCTAACGATAAATGTGAACAAACGGCTCTTTTTCGTGTGGATCTTTTACAATAATCGCTTCTTGTCGGCCCATTGACGATATATAAACTTCAATTGGTATGTCTTCAAACAAATTCGAGGTCACTAGGCCCGTAACATATTGTGTAAAGGCGATGATTTCCGATTTCCCGTAAAACTGCATTGGGATTTCAATCGTCATTCTTTGAAGCTCGCCTTCTTTATAAAATGCCCTTCCAACGACTCCTGTGAAGTTAGGAAAAAAGCCTTCTACCTTCGACTTAAAATTATCAAACTTTTCCGCATCGCCGCGGTGATCCTTCATTGCTTCAGATGATGGCAGCAAATAATAGCGTTCCTTCACGTCTTCCCAATTGCCTATGTTTGTTTTCCCGCCTCCGACACTCGTATAGGCTACAAATCTGCCAGGTATAAGTGATTCCTGTGCTTCTTCTTGGTAAATAGCCACCATAATCGGGACGTTTTTAGCGTCCTTTTTTTCACGAATATCGTTAACAATTTGCTGTGCCATTTTTTTCCCTTCAGCAATCACTTTACCTTGATCTTTGCGTAAATCGACGGTTCCTGAATGGATTTTGCCTTCTTTATCGGTAACAGTAAAATAATAGATGGAGTTAAGTGAGATACCAATTGAAATGCCGGCAAGCTCCACATTGTCGTCCTTTTTTTGTACGAAATAATCTTGTTCAAGGACGAATGATAAATATTTCGGGTTTTTTTTATTTGCTTCCAGTTTTTCTTTTACACTGGCGGATTTACCTACACCAAGTTTCGGGTTCAGGCCTTTTTTATTATCTGAGCGGCGATCAATCCATGACTGAATATCCTCTTTAGATAAGATGTGGCCTTCCTGAAGCACATATTTATCCGGGTCGAATACTTCCTGCGAAATTCTCATGAGGCCCGTTTCAAACTCGTCGATATCGAGGCGATTATCCACCCCATTTAAAATAAAGCCGCGTGAAGAACCAGGTGAGTAAGGGATCACGCTGCGATAATAACGCTCTGTCGTGTTAATATCTTCACTAATGACAACTTTTTCATCTTCTCCGTCTTTTGCAATTTTTTCAGGCCCGGTATCAGGCGCACCAGGCAAGCAGCCCGAAAGCAAAACGAGCAAACAAATTAAAGCCAGTAAAATCCGTTTCATCCATTTCTCCCCTAACTATTGAAAAGCGTAAGCGCCGTTAGCTCCGACAGAAAATGCTCTTCTGAAGAAGAGGCGTTGTTTGTTGCCTCACTTGAAGAAGAAATTTTCGTTGAGGAGCTAGGCGCTGAAGCTGGACATTATTAAAAAGCGCAGCACCGCCTTGGTGAGGTAATTATTTTAAATGTCCTTGGAACTCTTCCTCATTCATAATCCGGATTCCAAGTTGTTCAGCTTTCGCCAATTTTGAACCAGCTTCTTCCCCTGCTACTACAATATCTGTGTTTTTGCTGACGGAACTTGTCACATTCCCGCCTCTTGCTTCGATCTCCGATTTGGCTTCTTCCCGAGTAAAGTGTGAAAGTTTTCCTGTTAACACAACGGTTTTTTCTGCAAAAATAGAATCGCTCTGAAGCTCTGAAGAACGGATAGCGCCTTTATATTCCATATTCACGCCAGCTTTTTTCAACTCATTTATTAGCGCGTGCACTTCAGGCTTTTCAAAGTAACGTTCGATGGAGTCAGCCATCTTTTCGCCAATTTCATCAACCATCTCCAGCTCTTCTTTTGTTTTTTGTGAGAGTGTATCCATTGTAAGAAAAGCTTCGGCAAGCGTCTTCGCTGCTTTTGAGCCAACATAACGAATCCCGAGTCCAAATAATAAACGTTCCAATGAATTTTCCTTTGAACGTTCAATTGCCTTAAGAAGATTGTCTGTTGATTTCTCACCCATCCGCTCAAGCTTCAATAAGTCGGATTTTTGAAGCTTGTAAAGATCGGCGACATCATGAACGAGATGAGCATTGAATAATTGTTCAATGACTTTTTCACCGAGACCCTCGATATTCATCGCATTTCTTGACGCAAAATGGATAAGTCCTTCGCGAATTTGTGCCGGGCATTTCGGACTTAAGCATCGCAGTGCAACTTCGCCCTCTAATCTTTCTAATTCACTTCCACATGCAGGGCAATATTCCGGCATCCTGAATTCCTGCTCTTCTCCTGTACGGCGGTCGAGAATCACTTGAATGATTTCCGGAATGATATCTCCCGCTTTTTTTATAATCACTGTGTCGCCGAGGCGGATGTCTTTTTCGCGAATGAAGTCCTCGTTATGAAGGGAAGCGCGCCTTACAGTCGTTCCTGCAACTGTCACAGGTTCTAAAATCGCTATCGGCGTAACAACACCTGTACGCCCGACACTTAGTTCAATGTCGATTAATGTTGTGGCAACTTCTTCAGCAGGGAATTTATAAGCGATGGCCCAGCGGGGGCTTTTTGCCGTTGTGCTTAGTTTTTGCTGCTGGCTTAGCGAGTCTACTTTAATCACGATTCCGTCAATTTCATAGTGTAAAGCGGGACGTTTCTCGAACCAGCCATCTATGTAGCGAATTGCTTCATCAATGGTTTTGCATCGTTTCCATTCAGGATTTATTTTAAATCCAAGCGATTTGAGAAAATCAAGGCCGTCGCTGTGCGAATCGATCTCTTCCCCTTCGAGCTTTCCTATCCCATAAAGGAAAATATCTAGGTTGCGGCTTGCGGCTATTTTTGGGTCAAGCTGCCTCAAAGAGCCTGCAGCGGCGTTTCTTGGATTTGCAAAACGTTCTTCACCATTTTTCTCTCTGATTTCGTTTAATGTTTGAAAGGATTGCTTTGGCATAAACACTTCGCCGCGGGCTTCAAGATTGACTGGTTTTTTTAATGTCAGTGGGATGGAGCGGATTGTCTTTAAGTTGCTTGTAATGTCCTCCCCAATTACGCCATCCCCACGTGTGGAGCCCCGGACAAATTCACCGTTTTCGTAGCTTAAAGAAACGGCAAGCCCATCAATTTTCAATTCACAAACGTAAGAAAAATCAGTACCGATTCGATCCCGTACTCTTCTGTCAAAATCTCTCAATTCTTGTTCGTTGAACGCGTTTGCGAGGCTAAGCATCGGAACAGAATGCTCCACTTTGCGAAACGCATCAAGCGCCTTGCCTCCAACTCTTTGTGTGGGGGAATTCGGTGTTAATAATTCAGGATAACGTTGTTCAAGTTCGATTAATTCTCTCATTAACCGGTCATATTCCGCATCAGGGACCGACGGTTGATCAAGCACATAATATTCGTAATTATATTGGTTTAACATTTCTCGTAATGTTTGAATTTGCTTTTCCGCTTCTTGTCTATTCATCGCGCTACCACCCTACCGTTAGAGGTTTGCAAAAATGAGAAGCCCCATTCATATGCAAGTTCGGTATTTAGTCTTCTCTTCATTTTTTGGCCTCTTTTTTAATTAGCTTTTTCGATTGGGGCAAATTTCGCCAGCAAGCGTTTAATACCTGTTGGGCTTGGAAACGCAATGTCGAGTTCAAGAGACTCATCCACCCCCTTTACGCTCACAACTGTACCGATTCCCCACTTTTTGTGCTTTGCTTTGTCTCCGACTTTCCAATCAAGCTGTTCGCCGCCGGATTTCCTTAAAACTTGAACATGTGTTGGAGGCTGATTGCGAACAACGTTCGTTTCCTCTAATGGCGCATCAAAAAATTCTTCCGGTATTTCTTGAATGAACCGCGACACCGGATTCATATTTGTTCTACCGAATAATGTCCGCATTCTGCAATTTGTAAGAAAAAGCTGTTCCTCGGCACGCGTCATGCCGACATAGGCAAGACGGCGCTCCTCTTCCATCTCTTCTTCCTCAAACAGCGCCCGTGAATGAGGGAAAACCCCTTCTTCCAATCCAACAAGAAAAACAACCGGAAATTCTAGCCCTTTCGCAGAATGAAGGGTCATGAGTGTTACTGCATCGTCTGGTTTCTCATCGTCGCCATCTAAACGATCAATATCCGCGACAAGCGCCAAATCGGTGAGAAAAGCAATCAAGCTTTTATCTTCACTCGCTTTTTCGAATTCTAGCGCGACAGATAAAAACTCATTAATATTCTCAAGTCGGCTTTCCGCCTCGATCGTTTTTTCATTTTGAAGCATATCTCGGTAGCCTGTTTTATCGAGGACTTCTTCAACAAGCTCGCTCACCGTTAAATACTCTTGCATTTTTGTGAAATTCGAAAGGAGGTTGCCTAGCTCTGCCAGCGCATTTTCGGCACGTTTTGTCAAACCGATCTGTTCAATTTCTTGTAGTGCCACCACCATTGTCACATCATTGTCAGCAGCATATTGCATCACTTTTTCAACAGAGGAAGCACCAACACCGCGTTTCGGAACATTAATAATGCGTTCAAGGCTAATGTCATCGTCCGGATTTGCAATAAGCCGCAAGTAAGCGAGTAAATCCTTGATTTCCTTCCGATCGTAGAATTTCGTGCCTCCCACGATCGTGTATGGAATGTTTGCTTTCACAAAAATTTCCTCAATGACACGCGACTGTGCATTCGTACGATAAAGAACAGCAACGTCACGATAGTTTCTTCCCTTTTCTTTCAACATTTTTCCGATTTCGCTGGCGACAAAATATGCCTCGTCACGCTCGCTATCTCCGCGATAATACGTAATTTTATTGCCTTCTTCATTGTCTGTCCACAGTTTTTTTACTTTACGGTTTAAATTGTTTGCGATCACTTCATTTGCAGCATTTAAAATCGTTTTCGTTGACCGATAGTTTTGTTCAAGCAAAATGACTTTTGCATCAGGGTAGTCCTCTTCAAACGATAAAATATTTTGGATATCGGCGCCGCGCCAACGATAGATTGATTGATCCGAATCACCAACGACGCATAGATTTTTGTGGCGATCGCTAAGCATTTGAACAAGAAGATATTGTGCCCTATTCGTGTCTTGGTATTCGTCAACGTGAAGATAATGAAATTTGCGTTGGTAAAACTCTAGGACGTCAGGCGCTTGCGTAAACAAATGAATCGCTGTCATAATCAGATCATCGAAATCCAACGCGCTGTTTTTAAGCAGTTTTTTCTCATATTCTGTGTATACGTCACTAACGACAGATTTGTAAGGATCGAAAGCCTCACTATGCAATTCAGAAAAGTCCTTTGCTGTTCTTAATTCATTTTTTGCACTGCTTATCGTTCCAAGAATGCTACGCGGGTTAAATTTTTTCGTATCAATATTTAATTCTTTCATAACCTGCTTAATAGCAGTTAGTTGATCAGCCGCATCAAGAATCGTGAAGCTTCGGTTTATCCCGATTCGATCAATGTCACGCCTTAACATTCTAACGCAAAGGGAATGGAACGTTGAAATCCAAATATCTTCAGCAACCGCTCCTATTAAATGAGAAACACGTTCTTTCATTTCCCGCGCCGCTTTATTTGTAAATGTGATTGCAAGGATGCTCCACGGTGCAACATTTTTTTCTTGGATTAAATACGCGATTCGATGTGTCAGCACACGTGTCTTCCCGCTCCCTGCGCCTGCCATGATTAATAGCGGGCCTTCAACCGTCCTCACGGCTTCCAATTGTTCCGGATTTAATCCTTCAAGTAAATTTTCAACACTCCGTTGCATTGCTGTACCACCTTTTCAAAACGTGTGTTCTTACCTTTATTATAACACTTCTTATTTTACAGCAGTCACCGTCTTTAATGCTTGTTTTAAATTTTCATAAATCACGTTTCCAACAACAATTGTATTTGCATAGTTGGCCATCTCTGCTGCTTTTGCTGGTGAATCGATGCCGCCCCCGTAGAACAATCTTGTGTTTTCGAACTCGGCTGCAACCTTTTCGACGAGTGAAGGGTTTCCATATGCCCCGCTGTACTCCAAATAAAAGATCGGAAGGCGAAACATCTTCTCTGCCATTTTGGCGTATGCAATCACATCTTCCTCTGACAAATTCGCTTTGGCATTTGTCAATCTGGCAACCTTTGATTGTTCATTTAAAATACAATAGCCTTCCATCATTATTTCGTCCCAATTAAGCAATTCGCCATATTCTTTAATCGCTTGATGATGGAGCCCTTTAAACCAAGCAGGATTATCACTGTTTAATACAGTAGGAATGAAATAGTAGTCAAATCCAGGGGATACGGCCTCTATCACAGAAACTTCCAAAACACACGGCACTGTGAAACGGCGTATTCTTCCCAGCAATTCAATCGTATTATCAAATGTGACGCCATCCGATCCGCCGACAATAATTGCATCGGTCCCTGATTGGCAGATCGCTTCAAGCTGCTCATCATTCATCGATTTATTCGGATCCAGCTTGAATACGTGGCGCCATTCATTAAATTCAACCATCCATCGTTCCTCCAAGCAAAACATTCTTCTCGGATTATAACATAAAGTAAGACATCCATTCACAATAAAAAGAAGTCCAATTCCAATGCGAACTGAACTTCTTTTTATAACCGTGCTTTCTATCCTTTTACTCCGTTTTTCTTTGCTGCAGCAATTCTTTCCAAAACCATTTCATAGGCATCATTTCCATAATTTAAACAACGTTTCACTCTGGAGATTGTCGCCGTGCTTGCACCCGTCTCTGATTCAATTTTTTGATAGGTGTTTCCGTCCCGGAGCATTCGTGCAACTTCTAGACGTTGAGCGAGCGATTGAATTTCGTTGACCGTAGCCAAATCATCGAAGAAACTGTAGCATTCTTCAAGCGTTTCAAGCGATAGAATCGCTTGAAACAATTGATCCAATGCATGGCCCCGCAATTTATCGATCTGCACTTTATATCCTCCTCTTACGATTATTCAGCTTCTGCTATCGTTACTGCTTCAACAATGCCAGGATCTTGCGGTATGATATGAATCCACGTACGCCCAGGAACAAAGCCCGCTTGTCCATCTTCCAGCTTCGGTACAATTCTGCCATCTTTGTTTTCCCACTTGATATGCTGAATAAGCCCTTTTTGCAGTAGGATTGCATGGCCGCCTGATGATAGATCAATCTCCCGGCGCCCGTCGTCGTCAAGGACACGGTGGTTCGCTTCGACAATGAAGATATTATCTAATGCAATCGGCTCATTTGTTTCATAATCAACCGTTTGTTCGCTATCATTATAGCGCGTGTAGGATTCGTCCGATTGGCTGTATTCATAAGTCGCGCTGTACCGGTTTCCGTAATGAACAGTAACTTTTTCTGCTTGCTCGCCCTTGATTTCTTTTATTTCATTTTCTGATAAAAAGGGAAGTGGATCTGTCTTTTGTTCCATATCATAGTCGTTCATTTCCGCCCCCTTTTCTATATCTTCATATGAAGTATAGGAGTTGTGGGGAGCTTTACGATTTGATGAGCGATGGAACAGCGTGCCGTCGTAGGATAAGCCATTGATGTTATCGATGCTTCCGGACTTGAGCATTTCTTTCGCTTTTGGGCTCCAGCCATGGGCGACAAATAAGGCATCATAACCTTCCGCGAGTTCGATGAAATAATCACGCGCGCTTCTGACAGGACCGATTGCTTCAGGCTTCCCGCTTTGATAAATGGCAAGAAAACGGGTAATATCTCCTTCGGCAAGCAGTTCATAAATGAGATCCGCTTCGTTCAGTCCTGATTGCGGACGTGCTTTAGGGTGGTTGTTTACGACAACAGCTACTGGGCGAGTCGCAATTGCATCCGATTCATTTGTTTCAAGTCCGGTAAGTGGAAATACGTACTTTTCTTCTTCAACTGTATCTTTTTTGCCTTTTTCACTTTGTTCATCCGCTTTACAGCCGCTTAGTCCGACGGCTAGCAAGCAAATGAGAAAAAAGGCAATTTTACTGGATTGCTTCATAAATGAACGCCTCATCATCTAATAAGATTTCTTTTAAACCTACTTTAATAGTTTAACGCATAATTGCAGGAAAGAGAACTGTTTTATTTTTAACATCAAAAATTCCCTGCTGTGTGACACGGATAAATGGCAAGTGCGTGGAAGAGAAGAAAAGCAAGCTATAGATTGGATCGTCATGTCGGTATCCGCGTTTTTTCAGCTTTTCTTCCAAATCTTTTTGGATTTCGATGAGTTCTTCCATTGGTTCTCTTGACATCGTTCCTCTGATAGGAAGTGAGATGTTGCAAATCACTTCTCCGTTTTCAACGAGTGAGATGCCGCCGCCCATTTTTTTCACTTGTCGAAATGCCTCGATCATATCTTTTCGGTTTTTGCCGATTAAAACAATGTCTCCCGAGTGCGTAAATGAACTTGCAAATCCAAGCACCTTATTTGCGAAACCTTTTAATAACGTTGTGACTCTCCATTTCCCATTGCGATCAATCATTGCTAGGAAGGACTCATCATGGGATGTTGAGAGTTCACTTACCGCAACGTCAATATTGATGTTGTATGGTTTTGTAACAACTGAATTAATGAGCTCAATTCCGACAGGCAGCGAAAACATCAAGTCTTCTTCGGTAATGTCAAAGTCAAGGAGGAGCGGTTTTGTTCCATATGTTTCCCAAGGGATGCTAACGTCAGGATACGTGTCTGTTCCATTTTTCAAAACCCATTCGCCTTTCGCCATAACCGAAATCGGACGCGGATGATCCTTGTTCTCAAGCACGTTAATATGCGCAATCCTCCCAGGGGCAATCATGCCAAGCAAGTCATCCAATCCATAGTGACGGGCGATATTATAGCTTGTCATCGCGTAAGCATCTTCAACAGGTACACCTTGCTCCAATGCAATTTCGATCATTCGATCTTGCATTCCCTGTTCATAAAATGCCGGTGAAGAGCCATCTGTATTTAAAATGATTCGTTCAAAATTTTTCACGCCAAGATCGCGCATTTCTTTTAATAATTTAGGCAAATCAGGCCGAATGGAGGAGTAACGAAGGGATGTCGTCATTCCAACTGACAGCCTATTGACAACCTCCTCCCCTGTCATCGCTTCATGATCAGCGTCTACACCAAGCACCGCCATTTTTGTCAATGTTTTAAGCGAGGCACCGGGGAAGTGTCCTTCGATTTTTTTGCCTAACTTCTTTGTCTCTTGCATCCAATACAAAATTTCGTTATTTCCCGAAAGCACCTTTGGCCAGCCTGTTAACTCCCCGCCTTGCAAAACGGATGGATGGGAAAGCCACTCTTTTACTTTTCCATTCGTGAAGATTAAATCCTCGTCATCCAATTGCGTTTGAGAGTCATAACGCGCCCACCAATAAATCGATGATGGTATTTTGTTAAATTCGTCAACAATTGAAAGCGCTTTCTCTAACGGCAATTGTAAAAACATCAACAGGTTATCATTCACTATTGTCGTCGTTCCGTGTTTTGCCGCAAATTCCGCAAGTGTAAGAGGATTATATATAAAGAATGGGTGAGCATGCGGCTCGATGTAGCCTGGCACCAAGTAGCGATTTTTACAATTAATTGTTTCGTTTGCAGGTTTCTGCGGCATATCCTTGCCAACGTAGATGATCCGATCCCCTGCAATCCATATATTTGCTTTCACCCATTTTTTTAGTGCCATATTTAAGTAGGTTGCGTCTTTTAAAACAATTGAAGGCGCCTTTTGGCCATCAATAATTTTAATATGCTCCCTTATTTGTTTTTTGTTCCAATTCAATGTCCTAACTGACAATGTGTTTCCTCCTAAAAACAAGATTATAACCCTTACTTCCAAATTCATTTTACCACATTTTAACGTTTTAAAGAAAGAAAGAATGTTACTATTTTTTGAAACTATTATTTAGACAATATCATGCACAAAACGACAATTTATGCGACTTCTTTTTACAAATGAATCCCCGTTTAAGTATGCTATAATGATAGAAATTTAACTAGATCAGAGGGTTAACACGACTTTAAAAATCAGGTGAGGGGAATGCATAAATGATAAATAACTTTGGAATTCCAGGAAGTATTATTACTATCTTAGTTCTCATCGGATTAATTTACTTATTTAGAAGGATGGTGAAAAGAGGCAAAAAATGTCAATAAAAAAAAGCTCATTTTCGTTCGATTTCGTTCAGAACTGTCCAATTTGCGGGAAAAACAACAATTGTTGTTATGGCAAAGATAAGTCTTTAGGTGAGTGCTGGTGTACGAACGAATTTTTCCCGGAAACGATTTTTAACCTCGTCCCTCCAAAACAATTAAGAAAAACGTGCATATGCAAAAATTGCTTGAACGAGTTTAAGAAGAAAAAAGCGGAAGCGGAATCATGTTAAATTTTCCGCTTCCTTTTGTTTTACATTCTTCACAATGTCCATTAAATAATGAACAAACGTTTCATCTCTAACGAGCCAAACAGCATAATTTCTTTTCAAAAAATTTTCCCCTTCATCAAAGCTTGGAAACGTCTTTTCCATTTTTGTGCCATTTTTCGTAATCATCCACTCATCATTTGCAGGGTGAAGCAAAAAGAATTCTTCCATTCGGTTTTTATATAGGGAGCCAAATGAAGAATGTTTCAAATTATAGCGATTTCGTTTTGCATCTTCCCGTAGCGGCTCCAAGTGAAACGTTTCGGCTACAAATTTTCTGTAAGCCTCTTCGGTTAATGCACAGCCAGAGGCTTTTGCATGCCCGCCGCCACCGAAATGGCCAGCCACTTCAGAAACATCGACATGATCGTGGATGGTCCGCAATGAGATTCGCTTCCCACCCATATTTAAAATGGCGATATAGTCAAGATGGGGATATTCGCTGCTTAGCCTGTTTCCCAATTCCGAATGATACGATTCCGCATAAACGATCCCGGCAAACTGATCTCCTATTGGCGCCTGAACAAGTTCCCGTCTTTTGCGGCGGATGTAGCGTTCAATCTTCTCCTCTTCCATATCCAATAATTTTGCTTCAAATTCATTAAAACAGAAATGATCGGTTGCCTTCAAACGTTCAATCATTTTCTCTTCAAATTCTTCAATTGACACTAAAAAGAAAAGAGCATTCAGCCGTTTTGCCTGTTCGTTGTTATTTTTCTCCCAGCTCCATGTATCGTACTCCCTGACAAGCTCAACAAATTCTGTGATCACTGGCGAAGATTCAATAAGCCGTTGGGATACAAGATAGTCATAAAACAAAGAGGTTGCTGAAGTTTATTCCCCTTTATCGTCTTCAACAATGACATGGCCCCATTCATAATCATTAAAATGCAGTGCCGTTTTATGGTGATCAATGAGCTGTACCTTCCCTCCGGCTTGGTAAAACGCATTGAGCCTTTTTTCATTTTCTTTATTTACAGATAAATCCGTAATCAATAAAAACGTATCCTTACCATCATTTTCCAAAAACCATTCTACTTCATGGTCGAGACCTGAAGAGGAATTATAGCGGACCTTCACGTCGCTGCCAAAAGCAAGCTTCGCTAAAATGCCGCATCCGACTCCATCCAAATCATTATGCGTCAACAGTTTGTACATATTTTTCACCTCTAAAAATAGTATAGGTCCAACAATCGAAATTTATCACGCCGCAACCGTCCGTAAGACCCCCACTGAGCGAAGTTTCACTTTATTGATCAGGATAAATAAAGGCCAAACGGCAAATATTATTATTACGACAGAAAGGAGGTCGCTTAAATGAACAAACAGCGAGCACAAGAAATTGTTAATTCTCCAGAGATGGTTCGTGTAACATACAACGGGGTTCCAATTTTTATCCAAAACGTGAATGAAAATAATGAAACAGCGAGAATTTATCCACTTGATGAACCACAGAATGAGCAAGAAGTTCCTTTAAATCAGCTTGCGGAACATTAAGTTAGCGCTCTCATAGGAGGGAAAATAAATGCATTCTAAAACCAATAATGACTGGACAGTTGCACCGTTAACAAAAGAACAACAGGAAGAATTAAAACAATTGGAGGAGCAATTAGGCTTTGTCCTCATCGCATATACCGAGACTGAGCATGAAAAATAAAACACATTCAATTGGATAAAAAAATGAGGCTTCCTGTACGTTCGGGAGCCTCGTCATTTTCCAGTGATTTCTATGAAGATGATGCTTTTTTAATGGCACGATGAGCGATGTCTTTACGGTAAAAGCAGCCATCACATGTTAATTTTTCAAGATTTTCGTAAACGTGGTCAATGCTTTTCTTTAATGTGTCTGCCAATCCCACGACAAGCAAGACGCGGCCGCCGTTTGTTACAAAGGTGTTCCCAACCTTCTTCGTACCTGCGTGAAACACGAGGATGTCGGAATCAAGTTTTTCAAACCCAGTAATTTCGCTTCCTTTTTGATAGGCGCTTGGATAGCCTTTTGAAGCAACGACGACGCCAGCGACGTTTTCATTTGACCATTTTAACTCGATTGGCTCATGATTTAATAATGCTTGAATGACATCGACAAGATCATTTTCAAGCCTCGGCAAGACAACTTGTGTTTCCGGATCGCCAAACCTGGCATTGAATTCAATGACCTTGACACCGTCTTTTGTCAAAATAAGCCCTGCATATAAAATGCCGGTAAACGCGCGATCCTCCTGCACCATCGCTTTTGCGGCAGGCTTTAAAATGGTTTTCACGGCCTTGTCTACCTCTGCTTTGTCAATCTGGGGGACTGGTGAATACGCGCCCATTCCGCCTGTATTTGGCCCCATGTCACCGTCATGGGCCCGTTTATGGTCTTGCGAGATAACCATTGGATAAACCTCTTCGCCGTTTACAAACGCCATGAGAGAAAATTCTTCGCCGTCCAGCCATTCTTCAATGACAACTTGTGCGCTAGATTCACCGAAACGGCGGCCTTCCAACATGTCATATAAGCTTTCAAACGCTTCTTCTTCTGTTAGCGCGACAACGACACCTTTTCCTGCAGCAAGCCCGTCGGCCTTAATAACAATTGGCGCACCTTTTTCTTCTACATATGCTTTTGCTTTTTCGTAATTTGTAAACGTGCGGTATTCTGCTGTTGGAATATTGTATTTTTCCATTAATTCTTTGGCAAATGCTTTGCTGCCTTCGATGATGGCCGCATTTTTCCTCGGTCCAAACACAGTTAAACCTTCCGATTCAAAACGGTCAACGATCCCGTCAATGAGCGGCTGTTCCGGCCCGATAAAAGTCAGCCCAATCTGTTCTTTTTTCGCAAAACCGACAAGCGCTTCATGGTCATCTTCTTCAATCGCAACAAGTTCTGCGACATCTGCCATTCCATCATTTCCAGGCGCGACAAATACTTTTTCAACTTTATCGCTTTGTGAAAATTTCCAAGCGAGCGCATGCTCTCTGCCGCCTTTTCCGACAATTAGCACCTTCATTCAGGTACCTCCTCAACAACATTAATGTTTAAAATGCCTGATTCCTGTAAATACCATTGCAATGCCGTATTCATTCGCTTTGTCAATGGAATCTTGATCGCGAATGGAACCGCCAGGTTGGATAATGGCTGTTACGCCTGCTTTTCCAGCTGCTTCAACCGTATCATCCATAGGGAAAAATGCGTCAGATCCCATAACCGAACCGTTTGCCGCTTCTCCGGCTTGATCAATCGCAATTTTGGCGGATCCGACACGGTTCATTTGCCCGGCTCCAATGCCGACTGTCCGATCTTTCGTTGTAAGAACAATCGCATTCGACTTCACATGTTTCACAACTTTCCAAGCAAGCTTCAACGCTTCCCACTCATCATCTGTCGGTTTTCTATCCGTTGCCACGGTTACTTCTGCGTCTTCCAGTGTATATGAATCCAAATCTTGAACGAGCAGGCCGCCTGTAACGGAAGTAAGTTGTGTATCGTTATTAGATAAGCCATTGATTTCTACTGTTAGCAGACGCAAATTTTTCTTCTCAGATAGAATGTCAAATGCTTCCTGGCTAAAAGAAGGGGCAATAATGATTTCAAGGAAAATTTCTTTCATTTTTCTTGCCGTTTCTGCATCGATTTCCCGATTTGCGGCAATAATTCCGCCGAAGATGGAAACCGGATCTGCTTCATATGCCCGGCTATAAGCGGAAAAAATGGTATCACCACACCCAACACCGCACGGATTCATATGCTTGACAGCAACGACAGCCGGTTCGGAAAATTCCTTTACCATGTTGAGGGCTGCGTTCGCATCTTGAATATTGTTATAAGATAGTTCCTTCCCATGAAGCTGTTTCGCCGCAGCAAGCGTGTTGTTTTCTTTTAATGGCTTTTCGTAAAAAGCGGCTTTTTGGTGAGGGTTTTCCCCATAGCGAAGGTCTTGTTTTTTTGTATAGGTAACCGTGTAGGATTCAGGGAAGCTCTCCCCCGCTTCCTTCGTTAAATAATCGGCGATGACTGCATCATAAGCTGCGGTATGGCGGAATACTTTCGCCGCTAGCTTTCTTCTTAATTGTTCCGTTGTTTCTCCGGTTTCTTTAATTTCTTCAATAACCGCTTCATAATCGGCAGGATCGACGACGACTGTGACATCTGCATGGTTTTTGGCCGCAGCTCTCAGCATTGTCGGCCCGCCGATATCTATATTTTCAATTGCATCGGCATAGGTCGTATCTTTCTTTGCAATAGTCGCTTGGAATGGATACAGGTTAACGACGACAAGATCGATTGGTGTGATGTTATGTTCGGCCAGTTCTTTGTCATGTTCTTCATTGCCTCTTACAGCAAGCAATCCGCCGTGCACGTTCGGATGCAATGTTTTCACTCGGCCGCCAAGGATTTCTGGGAATTGTGTCACTTCTGAAATGCCTGTGACAGGCAAACCTGCGTCCTCAATTTGCTTTTTCGTTCCGCCTGTCGAGACAATCTCAATGCCTGCATCGGTTAATTGCTTCACAAAGGGGATAATGCCCGTTTTATCAGAAACACTGATAAGTGCTCGTTTCATTTTCATTTTGAAATAGGAGCCTCCTCTTTCTTTTGAAATAGCTTTGCCAATGTTTGCGGGTAAAGCTGATGTTCTATCGCGTGGACTTTTCGCATGACACTGTCTTTCGTATCGCCCTCGTCAATATCAACGGCTTTTTGAGCAATGATTGGGCCAGTATCCATACCGCTGTCCACGTAATGGATGGTCACGCCGGTTACTTTCACGCCGGCATCCACTGCCTGCCCGACTGCATCAAGCCCAGGAAATGACGGAAGCAGTGATGGATGAATGTTGACGATTTTTCCTTCATACGCCTGAAGCAATACCGGGCCGATAAGCCGCATATACCCGGCTAAAGCGATAAACTCCACGCCGGATTCTTTTAATTTCTCTAAAATAGCCTGTTCATAGGCTGCTTTATTTTCAAAGTTTTTCGGTTCCGCGACAAAAGCCGGGACACCGGCCTTCTTTGCTCTTTCAATCACTTTTGCGCCGGGTTTGTCGCAAACAAGCAATGCGCAAACAGCAGGCAACTCTCCCTGGGCCATTGCGTTAACAATCGCTTGAAAGTTTGAACCGCTCCCTGATGCAAAAACAGCAAGCTTAATCATGGAAGCCACCGCCCTTGAAAGCAATCCCGCTTTCATTTGTTACCCTTCCAATCGTGTAAGCTGTTTCACCAATCTCCTTTAATTCGTTCATCACTAAAGGCACCTTTTCTTCTGAAACGGCGAGTACCATACCAATTCCCATGTTAAATGTGTTGAACATCTCTTTCTTTGAAAGGCTGCCTTCTTTTTCAAGCAGTGTAAAGATCGGCGGTACTTCCCATCTGTTACAATCGATAACCGCTCCCAGCCCATCGGGCAGCATGCGAGGGATATTTTCAATAAAGCCGCCGCCTGTAATATGCGAAATCCCTTCGATTGAAGTTTTTTCTAAAAGCTTTAAAACCGTTTTCACATAAATTCTTGTCGGGCGCAGCAGTTCTTCACCCAACGGGAGAGATAGATCGCCGTATGTTTTTTCAAGATTGCATTGTTTTTCTTTAAGCAGGATTTTTCGGACAAGGGAATAGCCGTTGCTATGAATGCCATTCGATTCAAGCCCGATCAGGACATCTCCCGCTTCTATATGGCTGCCTGTAATTAATTTTGGCTTTTCAGCAGCGCCGACAGCAAAACCGGCGAGATCGTATTCATTTTCTGAATACAAATCAGGCATTTCCGCAGTTTCCCCGCCGATGAGTGCACAGCCGGCCTGCTCACAGCCGTCCGCAATACCTTTTACAATTTGTTCGACTCGTTCAGGCACGAGTTTGCCTGTTGCAATATAATCGAGAAAGTAAAGCGGTTCAGCGCCTTGGACAACGATGTCATTGACACTCATTGCGACACAATCAATCCCGATGGTGTCGTGCTTGTCCATCATAAACGCAAGCAATAATTTTGTTCCTACACCGTCTGTTCCTGAAACGAGGACAGGCTCTTTATATCCAAGTCCTGACAAATCGAACATGCCGCCGAAAGCACCAAGGCTCCCCATGACACCTTTCCGGTTTGTTCGTGCGACATGCTGCTTCATGCGGTTAACGGCTTCATAGCCGGCTTCAATATCGACGCCCGCTCTTTTATACGCATCAGACACGCACTTTGGCCTCCTTTTGAAGAAGATTCGATCCTTCTTCTCGCAGTGAAATCATTTGGCTTTTCTAAAACCGATTATATATTGTCGTTGTAATTTTTCTTTTCTTGGGAGTCGACCATTTCGGAATAAACTTCGATCGGGTATTTGCCTGTAAAGCATGCAAGGCAGAGGCCGCGATCTTCTCCTCCGTCTTCATTTCCAATCGCTTTTTTCAATCCTTCGATGCTTAGGAACGCAACCGAATCGGCCCCAACTTCTTCTTTAATTTCTTCCAATGTCATGTTTGCAGCAATCAGTTCTTTTTTCGTCTTCATATCGATGCCATAATAACACGGGGAAATGACCGGCGGTGAACTGATTCTTAAATGGATCTCTTTTGCCCCTGCTTCCCTGAGCAATTTGACGATCCGACGGATCGTCGTTCCGCGGACAATGGAGTCATCAACCATAACAACCCGCTTTCCTTCCACGACCCCTCGTACAGGCGACAGCTTCATCTTCACCCCTTGTTCACGTAATGCCTGTGAAGGCTGAATGAATGTTCTGCCGACATAACGGTTTTTTATCAGGCCGAGCTCATATGGAATGCCAGACTCCTCTGCAAAGCCGATGGCCGCTGAAATGCTTGAATCCGGAACGCCCGTTACGACATCGGCATCTGCCGGTGCTTCGATTGCCAATTGTTTTCCGAGATTTTTTCTTGCCGTGTGAATATTCACTTCTTCGATATTTGAATCTGGACGGGAAAAATAAATATGTTCCATCGCACAAATCGAACGTCCTGGAGAAGTCGCAAACATTTCGGATTTTAAGCCTTCGTCATTGATAACGATAAGCTCACCGGGTTTTACTTCACGAAGATATTCAGCGCCAACAATATCAAAGGCACATGTCTCACTCGCCACGACATACGCATCGCCGAGCTTGCCGAGAGAAAGCGGCCTGATGCCGTCCGGATCAAGCGCAACGACCATTTCATTTTCTGTCAAAACGAGAAAGGCATAGGCGCCTTTAATCATGGAAAGGGCATTTTTGAAACGATCTTCAAGCGAAATGTAGGAACTTCTTTTTATCAAATGGACGAGGACTTCAGAATCCGATGTCGTTTGAAAAATACTTCCTTGGCTTTCAAGCTGATGTTTAAGCCCTTGGGCATTCGTTAAACTTCCGTTATGGGCAGCAGCCATATCCCCTGTTGAAGATCGGAAAAGCAAAGGTTCAATATTTTCGTAGCTTCTTCCCCCTGAGATTGTATAGCGGACATGCCCAATTGCTGCTTTTCCTTTCAGTTCTTCGAACAAGCCTTTCCCGAATACATCATTTAAGAGCCCTGCATCTTTATGCACTTTTAACCCTTTTCCGTCAGTAACAACAATGCCAGCACCTTCCTGGCCCCGATGCTGTAAGCTGTGGAGGCCATAATAGGCGATTTGAGCAGCGTCCTCATGGCCCCATATGCCAAACACACGGCATTCCTCCTTTAATTAATGCCAGAAAGTCTAAATTTGCTTTTTCACAAATTTAGACCAATCCGGCTTCTACCTCTGACTTCCTAAGAAAGGACGCGTTAGCGCTTTTTCTTAATTAGATGACATGTAGCGCGGGATCGATTCTTTCCAAGCTGTTTTCATCTCTTGAATGTCGATTTTCAAAATCTCTTGTTCCTGATCGTGGACAGTGAGGATCTTGTCTTCCGTTACTTTACCGATTAATTTTGCTTTCATGGCTGCTTCAAATTTTTCTTGATTTTCCTTTTTAACTGAAAGGAGGTAGCGTGACTGTGATTCACTGAATAATGCTGTAACAGCATCGCCTGAGACCGTGATTTCTGCCCCTTTTTCTCCAGCTAGCATTGATTCTGTCACTGCTGCAGCAAGCCCGCCTTCAGATAAATCAATGGCTGAAGCAACAAGGCCAGACTGGATGGCTTGTAAAAGTTCGGATTGGCGCTTCTTTTCTACGGTTAAATCAATGGAAGGCGCTTTTCCGGAAATCTTGCCGTCGACAATCTTTTGCAATTCGCTTCCGCCAAATTCGGGCAATGTTTCACCTACTAGGTAAATAAGATCTCCCGTTTCTTTAAAACCTGTTGTTGTCACATGATTCACGTCTTTAATGAGGCCGACCATCCCAATAATCGGCGTCGGGTAAATCGCTGTTCCGCTCTTTTCATTGTAAAGTGACACATTTCCGCTTACGACAGGCAGTTCAAATGAACGGCACGCTTCGCTGATGCCTTCCACCGACTGATCGATTTGCCAGAAAATCTCAGGCTTATCCGGACTTCCGTAGTTTAACCCGTCCGTAACCCCGATTGGCTCTGCCCCTGAACAGATAAGATTTCTCGCTGCTTCTGCGACAGCAATTTGCCCGCCGATTTTCGGATCGAGATAAATGTAGCGTGAGTTGCAATCTGTCGTCATAGCGACGGCTTTGTTCGTTCCTGTTATCCTGACAACGCCCGCACTGGCTCCCGGGCTTAACACAAGATTTTCATCCTGCTTATCGAACTGGTTATAGGCCCACTCTTTGCTTGCAACAGTTGGCTGGGAAATCAACTGCAGGAACGTTTCTTTTACATTTTTCACCTCAGGAACTTTCGTTGCCTGTGCTTGGAATTCCGTGTAATACTCAGGCTCTTTTGTTTGCTTGTGATAGACCGGAGAATCTTCAGCGAGCGCGTCTGCGGGTACGTCTGCTACGACTTCGCCGTTAAAAAAGAGGCGAAACTGCTTATCATCTGTGACTTTACCGATGACGACAGATTGAACATCCCATTTGGCAAGAAGTTCTTTCACTTCATCTTCGCGGCCTTTTTTTACAACGATAAGCATTCGTTCCTGAGACTCTGAAAGCATCATTTCATATGGCGTCATACCTTCTTCCCTTTGAGGTACTTTATCTAAATACAATTCAACGCCTGTTCCGGCTTTGCTCGCCATTTCACTTGCCGAAGAAGTCAGCCCGGCCGCACCCATATCCTGCATTCCAACGAGTGCATCGCTTTTGGCTAATTCCAGGCACGCTTCCATCAATCGTTTTTCAAGCTCAGGATCGCCCTTTACAAAAACGCCCTCTGAATCGTCATCCGCTAATTCTGCTGAGGAGAAGGTTGCACCGTGAATCCCATCTCTTCCAGTATCGCCGCCAACGTACATGACACTGTTGCCAACACCTGAAGCCAAGCCTTTCGTAAGTTCGTCATGTTCAATCAACCCAACGATCATCGCATTCACAAGCGGATTGCCTTCGTATGCTTTATCGAACTGGACTTCGCCGCCAACCATTGGAACACCCATCGAATTGCCGTAATCAGCCATGCCTTTTACCGCATTTTCAAATAAATATTGGACATGGCTGGAATCCAACTCTCCAAAACGGAGGGAGTTCAATGCAGCGATTGGTCTTGCTCCCATTGAGAACACGTCACGCAAAATACCGCCGACACCTGTTGCCGCACCGTGATAAGGTTCGACAGCTGAAGGCGAGTTATGGCTTTCAATTTTGAAAACAACAGCTTGGTTATCGCCGATGCCAACAACGCCCGCGCCTTCTCCAGGCCCTTGAATGACACGCTTTCCTTCGACAGGAAATTTTTTCAATACTGGTTTTGAGCTTTTGTAGCTGCAATGTTCAGACCACATGACAGAAAACAATCCGGTCTCTGTGTAGTTAGGCAAGTGTCCAATCATTTCAGCCGCTTTTTCATATTCCGCATCACTTAAACCCATTTCACGGTAAAGCTTTTCTTCTTTAATTTGTTCGGCAGTTGGTTCTCCTTGCATATTCATCGCTTTCCCTCCTAAGATTTTTATTTATCCAATCCTAATCGCTCAAAAATAAGGTCAACGTTCTGTAGATGATAGCGATAATCAAAACAGTCTGCGATTTCTTCAGCAGATAAAAGTTCGGTGATGCGCGGTTCTTTTTCAACAAGTTCACGGAACTGGACTTGTGTCTCCCACGCTTCCATCGCCTTCGGCTGGACGAGATCGTATGCTTCTTCCCTCGACATGCCTTTATCAATCAAGCTCAGCAAAACACGCTGCGAGTAAATTAATCCAAATGTCCGATCCATATTTCGTTTCATATTTTCAGGAAATACAGTTAAATTTTTTACAATGTTTGCAAAGCGGTTTAGCATGTAATTCAACGCGATTGTAGCGTCCGGCAAAATAATCCGTTCAGCGGATGAATGGGAAATATCCCGTTCATGCCAGAGCGGTATATTTTCAAATGCTGTCAACATATGGCCACGGATTACGCGAGCGATCCCTGACATGTTTTCCGAACCAATCGGGTTGCGTTTGTGCGGCATGGCAGAGGACCCTTTTTGCCCTTTGGCAAAAAATTCTTCCACTTCCCGTGTCTCTGACTTTTGCAAGCCGCGGATTTCAGTTGCAAACTTTTCGATGGATGAAGCGATAAGAGCAAGAGTACTCATGTAATGAGCATGCCTGTCGCGCTGTAAAGTTTGTGTAGAAATTGGCGATGGGTTTAAACCTAACTTTTCGCAGACGTATTGTTCAACAAACGGGTCAATGTTTGCATATGTGCCGACCGCACCTGAAAGCTTGCCGACACGGACTGTTTCAGCCGCCTGTTTAAATCGTTCCAAATTCCGCTTCATTTCTTCATGCCATAAAGCCAACTTTAAACCGAATGTTGTCGGCTCAGCATGGACGCCATGCGTCCGCCCCATCATCACGGTATACTTATGTTCTTGTGCTTTCGCTTTTAATACAGCGATAAAGTTCTCAATATCTTTCAGTAAAATATCATTCGCTTGTTTCATGAGATATGATAAAGCCGTGTCGACAACATCTGTTGATGTCAACCCGTAATGCACCCATTTTTTCTCATCGCCAAGCGTTTCCGATACGGCCCTTGTAAAGGCTACAACATCATGGCGGGTCACTTGCTCGATTTCTTGGATTCGTTTGACATCAAATGAAGCATTTTCACGAATGAGACGCGCATCTTCTTTAGGAATTTCACCGAGCTCTGCCCATGCTTCACATGCTAATATTTCGACTTCAAGCCAAGCGTTATAACGATTTTCATCCGTCCAAATCTTACCCATTTCAGGCCTTGTATACCGGTCAATCATACGAACTCTCCTCTTCAATCAGTCCAAATTTGAAGCTCTTTTATTTTTTCAAGTGCCTGCTCTACCGTTTCTGCCAACACATTGATATGTCCCATTTTACGGTTGTGTTTTGCCTCGCCTTTTCCGTATAAATGAAGTTTGCAATCATTAAATTTATCAATGGAAGCAAGTGTTTTTTCAACATGCTGGCCTAGAATGTTTACCATGACGACAGGCTTTAATAACTCTGTCCTTCCAAGCGGCCATCCGCAAACCGCACGGATATGCTGCTGAAATTGCGATGTCTCACACGCATCAATCGTATAATGTCCAGAATTGTGCGGTCTTGGCGCAAGCTCATTCACAAATAATTCGCCTTCTGTTGATAGGAACATTTCAACCGCAAGTGTGCCAACTAGGTGAAAGGCATCCGCTAAATGCAACGCAATTTTCTTCGCCTTTTCTTCAATATCCTTTGAAATTTTTGCAGGAACAATGCTTTGATGCAAAATATTGTTTACATGAATATTTTCTGCAACAGGGAAGGCAGCTGTTTCTCCTGTTACACTTCTCGTTACGATGACGGATAGCTCTTTCTCAAAAGCGAGCCATTTTTCCAGGACACATTCATTATTTTTTAATAACTGCAACGCTTCAGGAAAATCTGATTCCCCGCGCAACACAACTTGTCCCTTTCCGTCATAGCCGCCCCTCGCCGTTTTTAAAACAGACGGAAAACCTAATTCATCAGCTGCTGAATGTAAATCGGTTTTAGATGCAACAGCTTTGTAAGGGACTGTTTCGATTCCTGCTTCATTTATTGCCTTCTTTTCTATTTTTCTGTCCTGCGTTATCGTAAGCAACTGGCTTCCTTGCGGCAAATAAGCATTCTCTTCAAGCCATTTTGCCGTTTGGCCGTTAATATTTTCAAATTCATAGGTAATCACATGACTCGCATCAGCTAGCTGCTTCGCCCCATTCAAATCATCATAAGCTGTGATGACCTCGACATCGGCAACCTGCGCACATGAAGAGTTCTCGTTCGGTTCAAGAACGGCAATGTTATAGCCCATTTCTTTTGCTGCAATGGCCATCATACGCCCAAGTTGGCCTCCGCCCAATATCCCAATTGTCTGACCTGGAAGTATCATTTTACCCTTCACAATTGTTCACTGCTTTCCATTACTTTTTCTTCTAACTGTTTTCTTCGCTGTTCAAGCCTTTTCGCAACGTTTGGATCGAATGCGCCAAGAATTTCAGCCGCAAGCAATCCCGCGTTTGTAGCGCCTGCTTCCCCGATAGACACTGTTGCGACAGGTACACCGCCAGGCATTTGAACAATCGATAACAACGAATCAATGCCGTTTAATGTCCTTGATTTCATAGGAACACCGATTACAGGCAGCGTCGTTTTTGCCGCGACCATGCCAGGCAAATGAGCTGCCCCACCGGCTCCGGCTATAATTACCTTTAGTCCCCGTCCCCTCGCTGTTTCGGCATATTGAAACATATAATCCGGTGTACGATGAGCTGAAACAACTTTTTTTTCATAAGAGATACCAAGTTCCTCCAACACATCACAAGCTTTTTTCATTGTTTCCCAATCAGATGTGCTTCCCATTATTACACCAACTAGTGGTTCCATAATTATGCTAATGCTCCCTTCATAAAGCGAAGCTTTGAAATTAAAAAAGCCACAGAGAAACAATCTTCTCTATTGTTTAGAGAAAGTGTTCAACTGGGGCTTTGCCAAACCGTTCTATTTAAACAACAAAACAAGTCTAAACAGAAAGCTTTCCCCTCATAGTCCAACAATTTACGGTTGTCAGGTAGAAACATTTGGGCCCTATTCCCAAACATATATGAGGCCATCGCTCTTATTCCTAGTCTATCTTAACAATGTTGTTTTTAATCTGTCAATAAAAATCGAACGATTATTAGTATGCTTTTTTACATTGTTCGGTTTTTTTACTTTTTTAT
Source organism: Pueribacillus theae (assembly GCF_003097615.1). Taxonomy (NCBI): domain Bacteria; kingdom Bacillati; phylum Bacillota; class Bacilli; order Caryophanales; family Bacillaceae; genus Pueribacillus; species Pueribacillus theae. The sequence continues at coordinate 1,199 of NZ_QCZG01000023.1, read as the reverse complement.
CCCCTCAAAAATAATACTCTGTCTAAAATATTGTGGTTCTCCCTTTTTTCCCTTTTCTTTAAAAATTGGCTTCTCAATACGTCGTACAGGCGAATAGCCTTCCTTTTTCATGCGTTCAAGACATTCCTCAATCGATTCATGTTCAAGCAACTCAAATTTTTTCTTCTGCGGCACGCTTTTGCAACCCCTTTACTGCTTTTACCCAGAAACCACCATGGATTGTCCGCGGTTCATAGGAAATGATGAATGCTTTTGGCTCAACCTTTTGAATTAGTTCATAAAGTCTTCGCTCAGACTTCCTTGGTGTAAGAATTTGCATGACCATCCTTTCTCCCGAACGGCCGCGCGCAATCCAACTTGTTACACCGTAACCATTTTCTCTTAGTAAATTAGGCATCCCTTCATCAATTGTGGACATCGTCACATGTACAGTAGTATAACCAAGCGCAAGTTTTTCTTCAATTTTCATTCCAGCCATAACTCCTAGACCAAATCCTACCGCATAGGCGATGATATTTTGTATTTGATTTAAATTTTCTAGCACAAGGCCTAAACCAACAATATAAATGAGGACTTCAATCATACTAACAAAAGCTGCCGTGTATCGAAAGCCCTTCAATGTTAAAATCATTCTCATCGTAAAAAAAGAAACATACACGACATTAATGACTAAAATAATCGCTGCCATCACAAAGCTGTTCTCAAACATGTTATCTCCTCCCTCAGTCTCCTCAAACCTAGTGTTAATCTAAAAAAATGTTAGAACAAAAATAACACACTAAATTACTGATGAAAAGGAACAAGGGTTGTGTGCGTTTCTTTTGCAGCGATCAAAAAAAAAGAACAGCTTATTTGCCGTTCTCCAAATTAAAAACAAAAAAACAGCATTGATTTGAATGCTGTTTTTTCATTGTTGCCCAGCGACGTCCTACTCTCACAGGGAAACCCCATTACCATCGGCGCTGAAGAGCTTAACTTCCGTGTTCGGCATGGGAACGGGTGTGGCCTCTTCGCCATCGTCACTAGACAGTTATTCATTTCTTTTTACACCTTTAATTATAGCAGAGTGGAAAAAAAAAGCAATAGTTTTTCATCTTCTATATTCCTTCAAAACCAGAAACGACATCCAATGTGATTTGTGGTTAAGTGTTCGACCGATTAGTATCTCTCAGCTCCACGTGTCGCCACGCTTCCACACG
>NZ_QCZG01000022.1 GCF_003097615.1 Pueribacillus theae | reverse complement strand
GAATTGTTTCCGGGTACTTGACAAATCAAGACATTGTGTTTTCAAGTAGATATTATTTTCATATCAACTAAGGTGTAATGAGCCACTTTGGAACGGTTTCTTTTGCCATAAGTTCATCAAGGCTATGGAAGGTATAGCCGTCTTTTTTCAAATCATCGATAACTTTTTCAAGAGCTTCAGCGTTGTCCTTTGATACGGTGTGGAGCAGCATAATCGCGCCCGGGTGGACCCTGTTCATAATGTTATCATAGGCATATTTCCAGCCTTTTTGATTATTTGTTTCCCAATCTTTAAAAGCGAGCGACCAGAAAACATTTGTATATCCGAGCTGGTTTGAAACGGCTAACGTGCGTTCACTGAACACTCCTCTCGGCGGACGTAAATATTTTGGCATCCTTTTCCCAGTAATCTTGGTAAATAATGTTTCAACACTTTCTAATTCTTCACGAATATCCGCATCGCTTTCTTTCGCCAGGTTGGGATGGCTGAACGAGTGGTTTCCGACAATATGCCCTTCCTTCACCATCCTATTTACAAGTTCAGGCTCCTCTTTCAAATAATGGCCAGTCACAAAAAAAGCCGCTGGTACTTTCTTCTTCTTTAAAACATCTAGCACATTCGCTGTATACCCGTTCTCATACCCGTTATCAAATGTAAGGTACAGCTCCTTTGCATTCGTCTCCGCGATAAAAATACCGCCATGTTTATTAAGCATTTCTGCAAATTCTGGTTCTGTTGTCGCCGGCTTGTTATCTTTGCTTGGCTTAAAATACCAATCGTATTGCATGTTGTTATATTGTTTTGCAAAGGCTTGTACCGGAAGCATTTGAAAGATAAATAAACATACACCAATCAAAGCAATTCTTTTCATTTTACATTCTCCCTTGACGATTATTCTTTCTTTAGTTTCGCAACAAATAGTTGAAAACATACGAAGTTTTTTCTGAAAATTAGTTTCGCTTCTTCTTTGCTTGGAAAAGCTTGAAACTAGGTGTAAGATAGGAATGAAATATACCCGGGAGGTTGAAAAGATAAATGGATTACAGAGTTGAGCGTGACACACTCGGAGAAATGAAAATTCCAGCTGACAAACTATGGGCAGCACAAACACAACGCAGTAAGGAGAACTTCCCAATCGGCATCGAAAAAATGCCAAAAGAAGTAATCCGTGCCTTTGCTTATTTAAAAAGAAGTGCTGCCATCGCAAACATGAAACTAGGCAAGCTTGAAAAAGAAAAAGCGGAAGCGATTGTACAAGCTGCTGATGAGGTCCTTGAAGGTAAATTAGATGAACATTTCCCTCTTGTCGTCTGGCAAACGGGCAGTGGCACACAATCAAATATGAACGTAAATGAAGTACTCGCAACCCGCAGCACACAAATTTTAAAAGAACAAGGCATTGATTTAAAAATTCACCCAAATGACGATGTCAATAAATCACAAAGTTCAAATGATACGTTCCCTACTGCACTGCATGTTGCAGGCGTCATTGCTGTTGAAGATCAAGTTCTTCCAGCCATACGTACATTAATGAAAACGTTAAAGCAAAAAAGCGAAGCGTTTCAAGATATTATAAAAATTGGAAGAACTCACCTGCAAGATGCGACGCCCCTTACATTAGGCCAGGAAATAAGCGGCTGGTACCGTATGCTTGAAAGATGTGAACAAATGCTTCAAGCCGGCGTTCATTATATGAAGGATCTTGCAATTGGAGGAACCGCTGTTGGAACGGGGCTGAACGCCCACCCTAAATTCGGGGAAATGGTTGCTGAAGAAATAAGCAAAGCAACAAACAAAAACTTCTCTTCAGCTCCGAATAAATTCCAAGCTCTAACAAGTTATGACGAAGTCGTTTATACTCACGGTGCTTTAAAAGCACTTGCTGCCGACATGATGAAAATCGCAAACGATGTAAGATGGCTTGCCAGTGGCCCGCGCTGCGGAATCGGCGAAATATCCATCCCCGCAAATGAACCCGGCAGCTCAATCATGCCTGGCAAAGTCAATCCAACCCAAAGTGAATCAGTTACGATGGTTGCTGTACAAGTCATGGGAAATGATGCAACGATTGGATTCGCCGCATCACAAGGAAACTTCGAGCTTAACGTGTTTAAACCAGTCATTGCGTATAACTTCCTACAATCTGCAAGGCTGCTCGCTGACGCCATCGTTTCCTTCAACGATCGATGCGCAGTTGGAATTGAACCGAACCGTGACAAAATAAATGCCTATTTGAATGAGTCACTTATGCTTGTCACAGCATTAAATCCTCATATTGGATATGAAAATGCCGCAAAAATCGCAAAGCTCGCCCATAAAGAAGGCTCAACGTTAAAAGAAGCTGCAGTAAAAACTGGGCTTCTCACTGAAGAACAGTTCGATGAATATGTAAGACCTGAGAACATGATTTCACCAAAAGAATAATGTCCAACGGCTTCCGAAATTATTCGGATGCCGTTTTTAATATGTGTTGAGCATCAACATAAGTGACACACGTGCCAGCGATTAAATCATGAATAGCCCGTTTATCTTCTCTCAAGTGAGTAACAATAACACTTACAATCAACGCAATACCAAATGTAATTAAATAGATCAACCCGGATACGATTAACCTTGCGATCATCGTCGTTATACTGATTTTATTTTTCTTTTTATCAATAATTCTGATTCGTAGTATCCGTTTTCCAACCGTAAAACCCTGCCAAAAAATAGGTGTCAATAAGACGTATAAAAAAAATAAAAAAAAGTCAAAGAAGATCATGTTTAGTCCTTTTTCAAAAAAGGTTACACCGATAACAATTAATGGTACACCAACAAGCAGAAGATCAAAAATCCATGCCAATAGCCGCACCCATAGACTAGCCCATTCGCTGACCATTTTCCTCCTCCTTCTTGTGGTTCCTTTCCTCGATTCGCTTTTCTTTACATCTATAAAGTATTTTTCTATCATAATATACAAAGAGCTTATGCTATGTGCAGCTTGAGAAACACTCTATTCGAGGTGGGAATATGAACTTTGATTCGATGTGTCCTAAATTTGAAGTTGCCATCCAAATTATCGGAAAGAAATGGACAGGAATGATTATTCGCGTACTATTGGGCGGCCCTAAGCGATTCAAAGATATAAAAAAACAAATGCCCGGCGTTAGTGACAGAATGCTTACTGAACGAATGAAAGAACTTGAGCAGCTTCAAATCGTAAAAAGGATTGTTTATGCTGAAACACCCGTCCGAATTGAATATACATTAACGAAAAAGGGAAGCTCTTTAAAAGAAGTCATTGAAGCGATTCAAAGATGGAGCGATGTGAACGTCTGAGCACTTTTAAAAAGACATCTTTCTATTTTATGAATGAAGTGATATAATGGTCAATTGTATCCGTAATAATGGATCGTTTTTAGCAACTTCAAAGAATCGTCTCTAATTAATCTTATTCATACTGGCGCGGTCTAGGAACCGTAAGAACGGAAGAGAGGTAGGGCTTCTGTCGTATAAGGTCCAAAACAGAAGAATTTTTACCGCGGCTCAAACTGTTTTAATGATGTTGACAGTCAGTGACACTGTTCATGATCTATAGCATTCGATTGTTGCTAAAAAACAAAATTTAAACACCCATAGGAAGACATTTTTCCTGTGGGTGTTTTCTGTTACACTGGGCACTCAAGTTTTCTGCACTTGTCGAACTTTGGCACACATTTTTTTAAAAAAGGCGATAAAAAAGCCGGTAAGTCTAATGACACTCACCGGCTACACTATTTACTAATTGAAACGTAAGCATGCTTTTGTTTTTACATGTATGGCTCTTGGCTGTCCATACTGTCATTTGACATATAGCCAGAGGATTTCCCGTCGTCATCGCAAACGATTAGCAGCACTTTCCCATCGTCTAATTTTCTTTCGTATTGCTCCGCTTCCATCTCAGAGAATCCAAGCTCTTCCAGCTTTGTCCTTAGCTGATCACCTTCTGAACTAAACAAATTTTTAACAGCGCTTCCGAGGCCCAATTCTTTTAATCCAACTTCGTTTGCGTCACTTTGATCTGCTAAGCGATCTTCACGATCAGAATCGTGTGCCATAACATACAGATTGTCCTTGTCAAATCCTTGAGAAGAAAGTTCGTTTACCGCATTGATCAATTCTTGGTCATTCGTAAATTCTCGGACAGATGGTTTCATCATTTAACAACTCCTAACCTTTTTTGTTTCCTTAAGGAAAATTTCTTTAAAACTTCTATAGAAGGTGTAGTAGTGTATTACCCGCCCATCCAGAAAATTAAACTAATCTTTATAAGGATCAAATTCATTCGCGCCTGCCATACAGACGCCAATCGGTTTCAGGACATGCAATATTTCAATCGTGCCGCTGTGTGCATCTAATACTTCACGAAGCTTTCGGTAAACAAATGGGCTTTCATCTGTGCCTGCTCCCCTAAGTTCAACACCAAATTTTTTTACTGCTTCATTCATTTGCTCAACCGTAATTTTCCCGCCTGTCCGTTTTTTCGTTTTCCAATTCATTCTTCCGGCCGCTTGGGTTCGGCTCATAATCCTTCCTGCGCCGTGAACGGTGCTGTAGAAGGCTTTTTTATTTTCTTCTGTGTCTTTCCCGCGGACAATGACAGAGATGTCACCCATGCTGCCGCCAACAAATCCAAGCTGTCCAGGAGCAGACGGTGTCGCCCCTTTTCGAACAACGATATACTCTTTTCCGTTATGCGTTTCTTTCCAGGCAAAGTTATGATGGTTATGCACTTCAAACAACGGCTCTGCTTCAAGAATAGATAACACTTGTTCAATGACGTAGTCACGGCCAGCATAAGCATAGCGCCCTGCAAGATGCATTGCGTTGTAATACATCTCGCCCAAATCACTGTCCAAATCAATTAATGTCGGTCGCTGTTCCATACTTTCACCAGGTGCTCGATCTGCAAACTTTCGGCCATTTGCCAAGTTAAGAAAACCGCTCGCCGTCTTATGTCCAAAACCACGGCTTCCAAAATGGTTCGCAATCCATACATCATCTGTTTTTTCATCAATTAACAGATCAACGAAGTGATTGCCGGATCCGACCGTCCCTAGTTGATCCTTTGCCAATTTTTTTAATTGATCATGCTCATGCTTGCCAATTTCTTTATAAACGTCCCAGTTTGGATCATCGAAAAGATCATGATCGACTTTTTCTTTATTTTTTCTGCCAATGCCAAACGAAATTCGGTTGGCGATTTCATCCATGATGGCTGGTACAACGTTTTTAATTTGTTCATATTTCAGATTTGTTTTTACCGCTTTGTTGCCGCACGCGATGTCATAGCCTACTCCTGATGGTGAAATTTGCTTGTCATAAACAATTACGCCACCAACCGGCTGGCTGTATCCGTAATGGCCATCAGCACAAAGTACGCCGCCAACGGTATTTCCCTCGTTTAAGCACATATTGAACTGTCTTAACGTATTTTCATCATGATCCCCAAAAATCGTTGTTTGCACAAAAAATCACCCTTTTATTTTTTCGTAAGTGCGATCGCTTGTTTAATGTCTTTTAAAGACGTTTTCCCGTACATTAAAACCCCGCCGCGGTAAATCCGGGCGCCAATGATTGCAAAAAGCACAACAGTTCCAGCTAACAACCCGATACTTAATGCGATTTCCCATACCGGTATTTGCAGCATCCCAACACGCATGAGCATAAGCATCGGCGTAAAAAATGGAATGAATGACATCACTGTGATAAACGTCGATTCAGGTGCATTCATACCGAAAGTCGCCAAGAAGAACGCTGCGATAATTAGCATTACGACAGGCGTAACGACCTGATTGGCATCCTCAACACGGCTAACGAGTGATCCGAGCATGGCTAAAAGCGTCGCATATAACAAGAAACCTAGTAGAAAAAATACGACTGCGTATACAAGTGTCGAGACTGGAAGCTGGTTAAGCTGTAACACATTAGCGATACTGTCTTCCGTGTTGGATGTTGATTGAATGGACAAGAAACCAACGAGAATCAACACAACGATTTGCGTCACACCAAGTAAGGCAATCCCAAAGATTTTCCCAAACATTTGGGCAACTGGGGACACACTGGAAACGAGAATTTCCATGACCCTTGATGATTTCTCTTGTGCGACATCCGTTACAATCATCATGCCATAGATTAGGACAGCCATATAAATGAGAATCGTGAGGAAATTCACGATAAAGGTAGCCTGTGCTACTTCCGTCTCTGTCTTTGCACCTTCTTCGATCGCAATCCGTTCGAATGAAACGGGTTCATAAATCGCGGCAACCTCTTCCGGTGACAATTCTAACTGATTCGTTGCGATCATTACTTTCATTTGTTGAAGTGCGTTTTCCAAAGGGCCAATCCACTTTTCTTCTGTCACTGTACCTGCTTTCAAAACACCTTCAGGCAATCCTTCATCATTGAATGAGAGGATGAGAACGCCGTCAAGCTCTCCTTCGTGAATAGCGTCTTCCGCAGCTTTTTCATCTTCTTCAAATTTATGAAGTTCAATCTCATCGCCGCTCTGTTCAATTTGTTTAACAAGCGGATCAAATAACTGTTCGGTTTGATCAATAACCGCAACTTGTTTTACTTCATCATCTTCAAATAGCGCAAAGATTTTATCGACGTTTAAAAATGCAAGCACAAAAAGCATCGTAATGATTGTAGAGATGATGAATGACTTCGTTTTCACCCGGCTTATATACGTATGAAAAAGAACCGTCCAAAATTTACTCATAGGAAACACCGACCTTTTCGATAAAAATATCGTGAAGCGACGGCTCTTCAAGCTCAAACTTGCGTATAAAACCTTTGCCTGCAATATGTTCTAATATTTTTTGCGAGATTTCTTCACTTTCAACTTGCATTTCAGCGCCTTCTACCGTTTGTTTATATTTCACGATGCCAGGGATTGATTGCAAATCATCCAGAGGGAAATCGGCCTTGACAATGACATTCTTTTTGCCAAATGATCGTTTTACCTCTCTTAAACCCCCTTGAACAACAGGCTTTCCCTTATGTAAAATACATAGCTGGTCACAAAGCTCTTCGACGTGCTCCATACGGTGGCTTGAAAAGACGATCGTTGTTCCGTTTTGATTTAGTTCAATGACCGCTTCTTTCAAAAGCTCCACATTCACGGGATCAAGTCCGCTGAATGGTTCATCAAGAATGAGCAGCTCCGGCTTATGAATCACAGCAGCGATAAACTGGATTTTTTGTTGATTTCCTTTCGACAGTTCTTCTACACGCTTGTTTGCGTATTCAGGCACCCGAAAGCGGTCAAGCCATTTTTCCATTTGTACAAGGATTGCTTTTTTGTCCATTCCTCTCAATCTTCCAAGATATACAAGTTGGTCGCGTACTTTAAGCTTTGGATAAAGCCCCCGTTCCTCTGGAAGATAGCCGACAATGTGGCTTTTGCTGTAATCAATCGCTGCATTATTCCAAGTGATTTTTCCTTCAGTCGGCGAAAGCAAACCGAGCACCATTCGGAAAGTCGTCGTTTTCCCTGCGCCATTCCCCCCAAGCAGTCCAAACATCCGCTTCTCTGGAATTTCCAATGTTAAATCATCAACCGCGGAAAATGATCCGTATTTTTTTGTCACATGTTCTATTTTTAACCCCAAAAATCTTCCCCCCCATTAAGACTCTCTCCCTGTTATTGTCGCACATCCAGATTCAACAACCAATACAAAAATTAAATGGCATCTGTTTTGGCAACAGATGCCATTTACATCTTTGGATACTCATATATTTGCTAGTTGTCTTTCTTTTTTCCTTGCAATCTGCCACTCCGTTTCACTGCTTCCCTTAATAGAAACTCAATATGCCCGTTGACACTTCGAAACTCATCTTTCGCCCATGATTGAATGGCTTCATATAGTTCAGGGTCGATCCGCAAAGGGAAACTCTTTTTCTTAGCCATCAAAACCCCCTCTTTTTAAAATGAAATCGGCTCTTCCTCTGATTTCAACAAATAGGCCTTCGGACTTTAACTTTAAAAAATGAAATCGGCATTTCGCCGATTTCTTCCAGTCTAACTTCTAGCCTCTATCCTCTAAATTAGTAAAGACTTCCCGTGTTAATGACTGGCTGAGTCGATTTATCAGAAACGATGGCTACCATTAAATTATTGACCATATTTACCCTACGCTCTTCATCTAAATCAATCACATTATCTTTCTCAAGCTGTTGAATAGCCATTTGCGCCATGCCAACAGCACCTTCTACAATTTTTTTGCGAGCAGAAATGATTGCTGAAGCTTGCTGACGCTGAAGCATGGCACTCGCAATTTCTGTAGAATACGCTAAATGCGTAAGCCTTGCTTCGGTGACTTCGACACCTGCAACATTTAGCCGTGCTTGCAATTCCACCTGCAGCTCATTCGAGACTTCTTCAGCATTGCCTCTTAACGTAAGCTCCACATCCTCAAACGTGTCGTACGGATACTTCGTTGCTACGTGTCGAATCGCCGTTTCGCTTTGAATTTCAACAAATTCCTCATAATTATCAACATCAAAGACTGCTTTTGCAGAATCAACCACTTTAAACACGATAACCGCGGCAATTTCAATAGGATTTCCTTCTACATCATTTACCTTGAGCCGTTTACTATTAAAATTTCTTACACGGAGAGATACTGTCCTTCTTAGTGTAAAAGGAACTGTTAAAAACAAGCCGCTTTCCCGAATGCTCCCAAGATATTTTCCAAAAAAGATAACGACAACGGACTGATTCGGCTGGATAACCGTAATGCCGCTTCCCAAAATGACAGCAACAATCAACAAAAGAATCGCCGGAACGAAGCTGCCATTATAAAACGAAAACACGCTTAATCCAAGAAAAACTGCAATCAACAAAACACCTATAAAACCATTTAACCGCCATGCATTTTTCTCATTCATACATTTCCCCCCATTTCATTTCTATATTATAATGATATCACTTTTGTATCAAAAAAGAAATAGCAAACCGAAGTAAATTGGTTTACTATTTTAAAGTGCGTGTTCAACCTCTTAAAGAAATAGATTTTGTTTCACCATAGCCATCTTTGGTACACCCACCAAGAGACACAAAAAACTGTTCCAACAACAATATTTGCCCAGCCCAAAATTTGTGCATACTTTTTTTCCTTTTTCATCTTTGCCTTTTTATATGTATTCACATCAATGAATAACACAAATATCCCGCTTCCGATCAAAAGCACAACAATATAATATGCATAATCTATATCAGTCATCGTCTACTCCCTTCAGTACGATTATTTTTCTTTCATTCCCACTCTACGAATATGTGTTGTCATTTCAACATGAATATCGATGTCTTTATAAATATTGTGCCAATTTTCCTTTGTTTTAACTTGCTTATTCCAATATGATGGATGTTCTGCCCGAATACGTTCCCCAAAACCGAAGATATCAGACTCTTCCTCCTGCAGTTTAGCAATTAGTTTTTTAAGAGCAGCCGTTGTCTCCTTCGTCGCCTGTTTTTCAATTTTTTGGATAATTTTCGGATCGTCTATATTAATATTGCCCACGGTCTTTTCTTCTATTTCACCTTCATAGCGAATACGAAGATGGACTTCTGGTTTGCCATCTTTAATCGCTGTCTTTGTCTTTGTATTTCTTCTTTCGGCTCGTACTAACACTCTTTCCTTAGTATCTGGCACTTGAATAAAGGCACCATAACCGCCTTGTTTTTGATTGATGGCGCCCATAAAAAGTCCTATTTCAATGGGGTCAATGACTCCAATCATTTTTTCCCCTTTAAAATAGCTAAGCCCCTCAATTTCAATGTTATCCTCATCTTTGATTTTTAAATAAGGAAGATAGCCATCTTGCCCTTTACTCGAAAGGTGACTCCAAAATATACCGGCAAAGTCATTTGGAAATTTCCCTAAATCAACGGCATTATCAACCATAGCTGTCACATATAATCCTGGTACGCGCTCCAATTTCGGTGCAACTTCCATATACCTCGCTGCCTCCTCTTTCGAAACAACCATCCATGTCGTCCGTCTTACTTCCGGTTGCCGGCGTAAAAAATCATTAAATCGTTCGACACCTTCTCTTGCGATTTCTTCACTGACGACAATAATACGTAAATGGCCTAAAAAAATTTCATCTGCCAACTCTTGTTGCAAATTAAGCATCGCATCATCGATCGTATGCCCTATTGCACGAAGAACCCAAACGGGCTCTTGCTCTCCACCACCGCCGCCAGTCTCCGGACCTAAAGGAATACGGCCAGGTACAGAAATTTGCGCAGTTAAACGGATCATTTCTTCAGTTAGATCATCTTCATCAAAGTGAGTGATCTTACCTGTCTCTTGAGCGTCACCAGATTCAACTTTATCAATGGCAATACCAAGAATCGTCGCACTTTTTTCAATATCCAAACTATCCCAACATCCTGATAACAATGGAAGACAGAGAAGAATAACACAAAACGTACAAATAGACTTCTTTAACATTATGCCCCGCTCCTTTTTGCAGGTAACTTGCGAGCCTTTGCCGTAATCAATAAAAAAATGGGAGCAATTGTAATGACAAGTCCCCAGGCACCAACGGTTTCAATAATTTTATACATTTGCATAACATTTTCTGGAACCATTGCAATGACGAAAAAGATCGGTAGAAAAAACATGGAAAACAGTTTATGATCGCGTAATTTTAAAAGCTGGCTTAAAGAACGTATGGTAAACATATAGCCGGAAAAAATCGTTGTAAAAACAGCGGTCACCCAAATGGCTAAAAACACAACATCTAAACGTTGTAAAATTTTTCCAGGAAATGACGTTGCCCTTGTGAGTTCTAATGTTGGCCAGTTTAGTTTTTTCACTTCTTCTGGGCCAAAAACAGCGAGGATGGCCACGACAACCATGACATACAAAACACTCGTAACCGCAATTCCCCACATTCCTGCTTTCATCGCTTTTTCAGGTTTTTCCATGGCAGGAAAAATGAGGCTAACGATAAAGCCGGTTTGAAACAAGGATGCCACGATTAACACTCCGTACAGCATGGCATTTATATTTAGTTCATTGCCAAAGACAGGTTGCAAATAGAGTGGATTTGCATTTTTCAATGATAGTACAATAATAATTAAAGTTGGTGCTAAAATAAATGGAACATAAAAACTATGAATATAAGCAAAGGTATGAAGATCATGACGAACAAACATGGTCGCCATGAATAGCATCACGATAACGATTACCTCGATTGGGGTTTCCTTCAATACCGCCGTTACGACAACCTCACCAAATTCTCTTGCCCCAAGCCCTGTAAGAATTATAAAAAAAGCGATCATAAGAAAGCCGTATAAGCGACCTAGCCATTTTCCTAGAATCACTTCGCTATATTCGATAATTGATTGATTTGGAAAGCGCATACTGAGCTTTGCAACGACCCATACTCCAACGGAAGCGACGGAAACTCCTAATAGCGTTACAAGTGGTGCTCCTGTATCACCAGCTTGAACAGCAGTAAGTGGCAGACGCAATACACCGACTCCGATAATTGAACTAATTAGAATTGCCGTTGTCTGGGCGACTGTTATTCCCTTTGGCTTCGCCATCCGCTTGTTCCTCCCATCGCTCATCATAAGGCTTCGATTGTTCTAATACGTCATTCGACCCTAGCCTATCGTCATTTGGTGGATGTAGAAACGCTGGTCTTCTTGGCATCCACCACAAAGGAGCCCTAATCATTACATCTTTTGCACCTTGGGCATTCCCAGGAGAAATAGGACTCATATAAGGCACGCCGAATGATTTTAATGCAAGCATGTGATTAAATACGAAGATAATCCCAATCATTACGCCATAAAGGCCGAAGATTCCTGCTAAGATGACTAATGGAAACCGCAATAGCCGTAATGCAAACGATGCACTATATACAGGGGTAGCAAATGACCCGATCGTTGTAAGCGCAATAACGACAACGGTGATTGGACTTGCAAGTCCAGCGCTAACTGCCGCTTCACCAATAATCAAAACCCCAACAATCGATAACGCGCCGCCAATTTGTTGTGGTAATCGGACGGTCGCTTCTCGAAGGATTTCCATCGATATTTCCAAAATAAGTACTTCAACAACGGCGGGGTAAGGAACCCCCGCACGGCCTCCTGCAACTGCAACAGCAAATTCTGTCGGCAATAATTCAGGATTAAATGAAATGAACGAAACATAAAGGGAAGGAAAAACTAATGAAAATACAAGGGCCAATACACGTACTGATCGTACGAAACTTGAAAGAACAAAGCGGGATGAATAATCATCCATTGCTTGGTAGAATTGGTTAAATACAACGGGGACAAGCATTGCGAATGGCGAACCGTCTACTAGGATAGCAACTCTTCCTTCTATCAAGTTTCCGACCGTCGTGTCTGGACGCTCTGTTAAATAGGTTTGTGGAAAAGGCGTATAATGGTTATCCTCGATAAATTGTTCCAAATAGCCAATATCAAGGATGGCATCAATGTCGATTTTTGATAGACGTTTTTCCACTTCATCAACAATCATTGGATTTGTCGTTCCCTCTAAGTAACAAATAGCGACCTTTGATTTTGTCATTTTTCCGACTTTAAGCGTCTTCACACGGAAGTCAGCTGTGGGTAATCGGTAACGTAATAAACCAATGTTTGTTCCTAACTGTTCAATAAATCCTTCACGCGGCCCTATGATCACCTGTTCAGTCTCCGGGGCGTTAATCGACCTTTTTTCAACATGGCGTGTATCAATATGAAGGGCTTGCCGAAGACCGTCCATCGCGACGACTGTTTCTCCGCTTAAGATTACTTCAACAAGCTTTGCTAAATTTTCTTCAAATTTTACTTCACTATAGTAAAGTACTTCCTCAGACAAGATTTTTATAAGCTCTTCATGGTTTAGTCCTTCTTCCTGTATCCACTCCGGTGAACTCATGAGCGGTTTTAACAGGCCATCATTAATTAATTTTGTATCAACTAAATTCGAAATGTAAAAGACCGTTGCAGGGTATTTTCCAAATATTTTTAACCTACGAATGATGAAATCTTCATTTTCCCCAAGCAAATCTTTTATGAACGTGATCGTCTCTTCCAAATTGCCTGTGACTTCTTCATGATCTCGTTTCTTTAACGTTTTATGTGGAATTTCTATCGTCTTTTGTTTACTTTTTTTCCGGTTTTTCCATTTCCAAACAGACATATTCTGCTCTCCTATCACAAATACTATTTTCAGTATGTGCAACTTGAGGAAGGCTATTCTATGCAGGATAAAAAAATAGCTTTTTGCAAATAATAGCCCTAACCGTTGTCATTAGGAGGTTATATGACATCATGAGTGAAAAGAAAATTCAGTTAACTGCATCGGAAATCGCTTCTCTTTGGCTTGCGTATATGGATGAAAGTATGTCAAAATGCATGATTGGTTTTATGTTGCAACATATCGAAGACCCTGATATTAAACCTGTTGTTCAATCCACCTATGATATTTCATCGAACCGTGTAAACAAGCTATTAACCATTTTTACAGAGGAAAGGTACGCTGTGCCAAATGGCTTTACTGATGAAGACGTCAACATGAATGCGCCATGGCTTTTTACTGACTTATTTTGTTTAACATATGTGAATCATTTAGCGCGGGTAGGGATGCTAAAATATAGTGGATTCGTCTCGATGTGTTCGAGAGAGGATATCAGAAATTGGTTTACACTAGGGCTGACCGAAATGTCGACGCTATATAATCAATCAACGGAAATCGCACTTTCAAAGGGACTATCTTCGTGATTTCCGTTTATTGAAGTTCCTAAAGAAACAGACTTTGTTGATAGTAAAAAGTATTTAAGTGGATTAAACCCATTTAACGACAAACGGCCATTGAATGCTGTGGAAATCTCTCATTTGTACATGAATATATTGACAAATACGGTTGGATGGAAATTAGGCCTTGGCTTTGCTCAAACCTCTCCGACAAAAGAAGTGCAAGAATTTATGTTGCGTGGGGCTGATATCTCAAAAAAACATATCAAAATTTTCGCTTCAACATTGTTAGAAAATGATATAGGGGCACCGGAATTACCAGATATTAGTGTTAGCAATTCGACAACGCAAACATTTTCAGATAAATTATTGATGTATCATATGTCGCTTTTGACTGCCGCCGGAATAGGAAACTATACTAGCGCTGCCGCTGCCAGCCAACGAAGCGATCTAATGGCCAATTATGAGCGCTTACAATTAGAAATTGCCAAGTATACAAAAGACGGTGCTGACATTATGATTAAAAATCATTGGCTCGAACAGCCGCCTGGGACAAAAAATAGAGAAAAATTAGCTAGAAGTAAAAAAAGCTGAACCCCACAACTGGTCAGCTTTTTTCTTATTCCCGAGCTTTTTGGACAGCCGTTATCACTTTTTTTAATAAAAGTCCAACGAATAAACCAGGTATGACAAATAATATCGATAACCATATCGGTCCAAACAACATACCAAACAACGTTAGTTTCGGTGAATAAATTGTTCCTACTGTCATAAAATAGGCGGAAAACACAAACGGCAAAAAGGAGAAAGGTTCTTTCCCGCCACCTGCGTCTTTAAACGCATCCCACATCGCGAAAAAGTATAAACAAGGGTAAAACATCAACCATTGGAAATCCGCCTGTTCAATCGCTTTTTCAATCTCTCCGTGAAAACTGGAAATAATGACTTGATTAATATTTCCTTTCACATTTACTAAAAACTCTAATAAAACTAAGATGATTCCTTTCACGAGTTTTCCGTTCAGTAGTTGACCAAAGCCTGGAAGAGCAATACTCCAAAATAATTTTTCCTTCGCACCCACATTGCTTTAATCCTTTTTCAGTTTAAGATTAGAGGCGTTTTTTTGCATCTCAGTCCGGGATGCAATATTCTTTTCATTTTCAGCAGGGTACTCCTTAATAATGAATATCTCGTGATTATATACCATGTTGGCCACCTTCCTATTCAATTCATTATAAGCACTATTATCCCCAAAAAATGAAAAAATAATAAAGCAACCATTTTTTGAATTTTCAGGAAGGTTGTAATGAGCATAATGAAGCACTGTAAAAGCTTTAAGACCGTTTAGACATGACCGCGTATACACTGAAATTCTCTTCGCTATTATTCACGGCACCAAATTCCTCGTCAGGTTCAATTTGGAATACGTAGCCTTTTTTACATGGATGGTGAACACCGTTGATGATGAATACACCTTCACCCTCGCAGCCGAGAAGGTAAAGGTTGCCGGGATGCTTATGGACGGGCATTTCCTGGCCGGGTTTGAAATTCAGCACGAAGACAGTTTCATTCTTTTCACGGAAAAGATTGTGCATTAGAAATTTTTCTTCATTAAATGGCAAATCATTCATCTTTTTTCTTTGCATTTCCATTCTCCTCTCATGTTAAGCAATGGGTGTCCCATTCGGTACTCTTTCATCTGGCGAAAGCAAGACGACATCTCCCTTTTCAGGCACTCCACCAAGAACAAGAACCTCTGACTTAAAGCCTGCAATTCGCCGTGGTGGGAAGTTTATAACTGCTGTTACTTGCCGTCCGATTAAATCTTCCGGTTTGTAGCGCTTCGTAATTTGGGCGCTTGACTGCTTTATCCCAAGAGGGCCGAAATCAATGTCTAATTTAATCGCCGGCACCCTTGCTTCTGGAAAAGGCTTTGCATCTTTCACTGTGCCTATCCGAATATCGAGTTTTAGAAAATCGTCAATCGTTGCCATAATCACATCCTCCAGTCTACCGCTAGGTTAGCATTTTCGTTATTTTATCCTCCAGTTTTTTCCTTAGTTTAACATACATTCGCCTACATAATTAGTTTGTCTTCTTTACCTGTTTAAAAAGAGAAATACTGCGCCATTTTCCAAATACATAATAAAGAGATGCAACGATACTGCTTATGACAAAACTGAACCCGATGCCAAGCGCGATTCCATTCGTTCCAAACCATTCCGATAAGATAAAAGTTAAAGGCACTCGCAATACCCAAAAGGAAATGATGTTTAGGACAAGAACTTGAAACATTGCACCTGCCGCCCGGACAATTCCGTTTAAAATAAAATTAATTCCTAGAAACGGATAGAAAAATGCGACAACTCGCAAGTACGCAGCACCAAAAGCAATGGTCTCCTCATCACTTACAAACAAACGAATGAGAAGATCCGCTGAAATAAACACGAGAAAACTGATGAAAAAGGACACTCCCAATATAAGGATAAGCGCTCTTTTTGCAATTTCTTTTACACGTTCCCATTTTTCAGCGCCGATATTTTGGCCAGCCATACTCGTCACAGCTGTTCCAATTGTTGTTGCCGGAAGCATGATAAGGCTGTCGATCCGCTGTGAAGCACCAAATCCAGCAACGACATCTTCTCCAAAACTCGCAACGATTCCCATAATGGCCGTGACTCCGCCTGAAATGACCATCATTTGAAGGCCGCCTGGAAGTCCCAACTTCATAATTGTTTTAAAATAGAGGAAATCAGGCATATGAGGGATTGTAAATGGGATGCTGCTTTTCCAAATGGAATAGATTAACCCATACAAAAAAGCTGAACCTTGGGCAACAAGAGTGGCATAAGCCGCGCCATCAATTCCTAGATCAAATGTATAAATAAAGATAGGATCAAGAACCGTATTTAAAATGACTGCTAATAATACGAATCGTACAGGCGTCCTGCTGTCACCCAACCCCCGCATGACTGTACCGATAAAATTGTAGCCAAAAAGAAAAATGATGCCTAAGAAATGAATTTGCAGGTACGATTTAGCCATCGAAAACATTGATTCAGGCGTAGATAACAATCGTAGAATAACGTCTGCCGCGAAAAAGCCAACGATTCCAAATAGAAGAGAAAGAATAAGATTCACAATGACAAACGCATTCAAAGATTCTTTTAAACGTTTTTCATCGTTTGCGCCTCTTGCTTGTGACAAAACGGTAAGGGTCGAAGTGTTTAAACCGATAACAAATGAAAGGATCGTAAAAAGAATCGGCCCAGATAATGAAACAGCGCCAAGACCTGTCGATCCAAGCAAGTTTCCAACCCATAAGCTATCGATAAATTGATACGACAATTGCAAAATATTTGTAAGCAAAAGCGGGAAAGAAAATAACAGCATCTTTTTTAAAATGCTGCCCTCAGTAAAATCCAAGTTTTTCGCCATAACTCTTTCCTATTCCTTTATGAATTCGAATGATTCCGTAATTTTCTTTCATTAAAAATTCCATTATATACACCTACCCCTGTACCATTCTATGATTATTTTAATGGAAAAGATAAAATATCGCGAGTTAGCTGTTTTTAAAGTCAAACCATTTGTGAATTTCGTCTTGCTTTGTTTATAATTGTTATAAAATGAGAAGGAGTGATTTTAAATGAAATTACGTTCTGAAATGCCTGAATTAAATGGCGCTACAAAATGGTTAAATGGTGAAGTAAAAAAAGCAGATTTGATTGGCGACAAACCAACATTAATTCACTTTTGGTCTGTAAGCTGCGGCCTATGTAAAGAAGCGATGCCCAATGTCAATGAATTCCGCGATGAATATAAAGATAAATTAAACGTGGTCGCCGTACATATGCCACGTTCTGAAAAAGATACAGATATTGATACGATTACAAAAGTTGCGGAAGAACATGACATTACACAGCCTATTTTTATTGATAATGAAATGAAATTGACGGATGCATTTGAAAATCAATACGTTCCTGCCTACTATGTGTTTGACCGTGAGGGCAAACTGCGCCATTTCCAAGCTGGGGGCGGCGGAATGAAAATGCTGACAAAACGGGTAAACCGTGTTCTTGACGAAGGCGAAAAAGAATAATTTTTCCAGGCTATCGAGTTTGATAGCCTGATTTTTTTATACGGAATATTTCGTTATATCTATTGACGGGGGATATAGCGACAATTTTTATGTTACAATAAATGATAATGATAAATGGAGTTGATTAGAATGGAAAAAATACTTTCATCAGATGATTTGATGCAGAAATTCTCCAACATGGACAGTAATAACTCTGTTTGTCAAGTGTTTATTCCCGGAAAAGGAAAGTTTACAATTGTTCTGCAGGAAGAGGATCAGAGCTCAATAGAGAAAGACATAGAGGCTAGCACAAAATTAAAAGAAATGATTCAAGAGAGTATAACAGCATATGAAGAAGGAAAAACGATGTCAACATCAGGAGTCATAAAGTCATTGTCGCCCAAGGATTTTATCAAATGATTGCTAAAAAAGTGGTATGGCCTGGCCCATACTGGATTAATTACGTTCTTTTACTAGTACACATTTTTCACCTGAAGAAACGTATGACTATATTATTCAATTAATCATCGAAGTCGAAGATTTACTGCTCAATCATACTTTGAGCAAAGCCTATACAGAAGAGTTTGGCAAATATAAAGGAATATCGCGAATAGTTAAAAAATTCAGGATATACTTCAAATTAGTTGATCACCATATTATTATTGTGGCTCTATTATTTCCTGGAGAAAATTAGACGCAAAGTCAATGCTATAGAGCATAATATGTTTTATACCAAGAGGGCCACGTGCCCTCTTTTTTAATTTTGAAAAACGGGCTTGCATTTGGTGATAATCATGCTATAATGATAATAAATAAAATATAATAATTATTATAAATAACAACTTAAGGGGAATTGCCTAGCTGTCATCAACAAACGATGACAGCGTTCGTTGTTTTAAGGGAATTGAAGATGAATATTATTCTCAATTAGAGGAAGGAGATTGAAAATGGAAGCACTAAAAGTCAAAGCAAGCCCTAGAGTGAAACAAATACTACCCTTGCCTATTATCCCTCTGTTAAAAAAGCATGGTGAATTAATCGCCGCCATCATAAGCGGTTTACTTATCGGACTAGGCTTTTTGTTCCCTGCTCATGCCCCTTTATTTTTTGTGACTGCTTTCGTCATTGGCGGTTATGCAAAGGCGAAAGAGGGGCTAACCGATCTTTTTGTAAATAAAAAACTAAACGTTGAAATCTTAATGATTTTGGCAGCCATCGGTTCAGCGATTATCGGTTTTTGGGCCGAAGGCGCGATTTTAATTTTTATATTTGCGCTTAGTGGAGCACTTGAAACGTACACGTTAAATAAAAGTGAAAAAGAATTATCATCTTTAGTAAAAATGCAGCCAGACAAAGCGACATTATTAACTGATCAGGGAGAAAAAGTTGTCCCTGTTTCAACATTGAACATTAAGAATGTCATTTTAGTAAAGCCAGGTGAACGAATTCCCGTTGACGGATTTGTGAAAGATGGCCATTCATCAGTAGACGAAGCTGCGATTTCAGGTGAAGCCGTCCCCGTCTTTAAACAAAAAGGCGACGAAGTATTTGCAGGTACTGTCAATGTGAACGGTGCATTAAAAATTGACGTCTCAAAAGAACAGAAAGATACGCTTTTCCAACGAATCATCGATTTGGTTAAAGCTGCCAAAAATGAAAAATCCCCTGCCCAACAATTTATTGAGCGGTTTGAAGGAACGTACGTCAAAATTGTTTTGATCGTTGTTTTCTTTATGCTTTTCCTTCCTCATTATGCGTTGGGATGGAGTTGGCAAGAAACGTGGTACAGGGCCATGGTGCTTTTAGTAGTGGCATCTCCTTGTGCACTAGTCGCTTCGATTATGCCAGCAACCTTGTCTGCGATTGCTTCATCAGCAAAAAAAGGAATCCTCTTTAAAGGCGGCAACCATTTGGAATCATTAGCTTCACTAAAGGCGATTGCTTTTGATAAAACAGGAACCATGACAAAAGGAAAACACGAGGTGACCGATGTCGCCGTTCGTAACGGAATGGATGAAGACTTATTTTTGCAAGCTGTCGCTTCCGTTGAAAAGCAGTCAAATCACCCTTTGGCTATTGCAATTGTCCGTTATGCTGAAAACAAGAATATCTCCTTCCTTTCAACGGAGAACTTAACCGATTTCGCAGGCAAAGGAGTCAGTGCAACAATCAATGGGAAAGAATGGAGAATTGGCAAACCATCATTTGTTTCAAAAGATGGCAATGACGCCTTTCTGAAAAAAGCGAAACAATTTGAAGCCGAAGGAAAATCTATCATTTATGCCGGGGATGATAACGGCATTGCCGGAATCATTATGTTGAAAGATACTATACGAACCGAAGCAAAGGAAGCAATTGAAAAATTAAAACAATCTGGCCTTCACACGATCATGATAACTGGCGATGGAAAAGGAGCGGCTCAGGCAATTTCTAAAGAAGCCGGAATGGACCTTTATCTACCAGATACGCTTCCCGAAGAAAAACTAGTTGAAATAAAAAAATTGCGTGAAACGTATGGACCAGTCGCAATGATTGGCGATGGAATCAATGACGCCCCAGCCCTTGCGACTGCAGATATCGGGATTGCGATGGGCGGTGGAACCGATATTGCCTTGGAAACTGCCGATATCGTTTTGATGAAAAATGATTTGAAACGAATTCCTGAAGCCATTAAACTTTCTAAAAAAATGAACCGCATCGTAAAACAAAACATCGTCTTTTCCATCGCCGTCATCCTAGTCCTAATCGCTTCAAACTTCATGCAAATCATTGATTTGCCCTTTGGTGTCATTGGACATGAAGGCAGCACATTACTTGTCATTTTAAATGGACTGAGGATGCTTAAGAACTAAAAGGGAGCTGGTAAAAATGCCAGTTCCTTTCCTTATGATATTAATCCCATCCTCAATGCTTCAGCAACCGCTTGCGCTCGGTGCTTAACGCCCAACTTCCTCATTGCCGAGCTTATATAATCGCGTGCAGTAAACTCACTTAGATTCATAATCATTGCCATTTCTTTCGTACTCCATCCATGAGACAACATTTCAAGCACTT
The DNA here is from genome assembly GCF_003097615.1 of Pueribacillus theae. Taxonomy (NCBI): domain Bacteria; kingdom Bacillati; phylum Bacillota; class Bacilli; order Caryophanales; family Bacillaceae; genus Pueribacillus; species Pueribacillus theae. The sequence continues at coordinate 45,084 of NZ_QCZG01000022.1, read as the reverse complement.
CAATTTCCCTTTTGCTTAACTGTGTCCGTGTATCTCCCATTCTTGAAGCAGCGATTACATCCACACCTACACGAAAATAAGTCTCCACGGAATGAATCAATGCTTCATTAAGCGGCTCCTCCCCATTATATCGATCAATTAATACGCAACCGAGCACGATTGGCCCTTTCCAAAGCGGCACAATCAATACAGTACATTTATCTTCTTGTTCAAAATTCTTAACCGGAAAAAGAATACCCTTTTCTTCTGTTACATATTCCGCGCGTTTATTTCGTATCGCTTTATAAACGACTGGAATTTCTCTTACATCTTCACGGATTTTCTCAAGGGGGTGCATATTCCCTTCCGAATCGAGATAAAGCAGTCCTTCGCTGACATAATTTATTGGCGAATAAGAAAAAAGAGACAGACGAGAAAACGGAAAAAAACGAAAAAATCCTTTTAAACCGGAGCGAATTTTTTCTTCATTACAGTTGATTTTTGATAATTCTTGAAGGAAATTTTCAGCCCTGCTTTCCAGCTTTTGCATATTTTATTCCTCCTGCTCTGCCCCTACATTTTCAGGTATATAAAAAACAAAAAGTTCAGGTTATAATTTTTATGAAAACCCTTACATTTACCCGTGTCCAAATGGCGGAAATTTCAAATTATTTATTCGGGTAAATAAATTATATCGCTTGCCAAAATGAAATTCAATGATTTTAAGGAGGATGTTAGAATGTCGGAACGTGTAATCATTACAACATCATCGAGAGGAATAAATGAAGACTCGCTTCCTTATCGGCTATACCAAAAAGCAAAGAAATTTGGCGTTTGGAATCCGACTGATATTGACTTAAGCCAGGATCGCGAAGATTGGCAAAAGATGACCGATGCCCAAAGGAACCAAATCTTAAGCCTTATTTCGCAGTTCCAAGCCGGCGAAGAAGCTGTAACACTTGATCTTCTTCCTCTGATTAATGTGATCGCCAAAGAGGGACGAATCGAAGAAGAGATGTTTTTAACGACTTTTTTGTTTGAAGAGGCAAAACATACCGAATTTTTCCGGCTGGTGCTTAATGCCATCGGGGAGACCGGCGACCTCTCCCACTACCATCAGGGAACGTATAAAAAAGTGTTCTATGAGATTCTGCCGGCGGCGATGGGACGCCTAGAGCATGATCATTCTCCAAAAGCAGTCGCAGAAGCATCGATCATTTACAATATGTTCGTTGAAGGCGTACTTGCCGAATCCGGGTACAACTCCTTCTATAATACACTTGATAAACTTGGTTTGATGCCAGGGCTTTTGCAAGGCATTACATTGCTTAAAAGAGATGAATCGCGCCATATTGGTTATGGAACGTATTTGCTCACACGCATTATTACCGAAAACCCAGAGTTATACGACCACATCATGATGAAGATGCAGGAAGTTGCAGTATTGGCGAGGCAGATTATTGAAGAAAGCATTCAATCAGGGGAAGGGAAAGAGCCGGCATTTGACACTGATCCCGATGAGTCAAGAAAATTCACTGAGACGCAATTGAAAGTAAGAATGGAAGTGCTCGCAAGGGCAAAAGACAAAAAGGTTGACGAGATTTACAAAATTAGAGAAAAAGATGTCGGAGTATATTAAGAACAAAGACGTTGACGCGTCCTTGTTCGGAGGTCAGAGGTCAGAAGCCAGATTGGTCTAAATTTGCGACAAAGACAAATTTATACTTTCTTAGTTTCATTGAAAGCCGCGTAGTAAGATTAAAATTACGCGGCTTTTTCTTTTTTATGATGAATGAGCACGTTAATAATACCGCCTAAAATGATAATAAAGGCTGACACGTAGAACCAAATCATTAAAATGATAACGCCTCCTAAACTACCATAAGTGGAGGAATAATTTCCGAAATTTGATACATAAAAGGAAAAGACATAGGAAGATAAAAGCCAGCCAACCGTTGCAAAAATGCCTCCTGTCATCACTTGCTTAAACTTTAAGCGTTTATTCGGTCCCATATAATAGATAAAAGTCAAAACAAATGCAATGACAGAAAAACTAATGAGCCATCTGAACACTTCCCACACAACAAGGAATGTCTCTGTCAGCCCAAGAAATGAAAATATAAAATGACCAATCGCTTTACCGAATACAGGCAGTAATAGGGCGACAACAATGACAACAACCATACCAATAGTCAATAAAATCGCAAGGCCTCTTGCGACAAGAAAATGACGAGTTTCTTCAACTTCATATGCTTGGTTCAATGCTTTAATAATCCCGTTAATGGCATTTGATGCAGACCAAATTGTCGCGATAATCCCAAAAGATAATAGGCCACCCTTTCTGCTGTCCAAAATCGTTTTTAAATTATCCTGAATAAGATTCATTGCTTGATCAGGTGTGTAAGGAGCAACTAGCGAAAGAATGTCATCCGTTGTAATCCCTAAGTATGGTAAAAGTGTCAATGCAAAAATTAAAAAAGGAAAGAGCGACAGCAAAAAGTAATAAGCTAATTCTGCAGCTATTTCTGTCGCTCTTACATGTTGAATCCGTTCAAATATTGCTTTGCCGAAGTTAATGAACTTATCCTCTTTCACGGTATCACCCCATTAATGCAGTTTAGGATAGGTTTCTCCTTTCTCCATTGGAGCGCCATATTCAAGGTTGTTTTCAGAATGGGAATTAAGATTAACGAGGCTGCTGCCAACTTCCTTCATATCCTCGCCTGCATCTTTTGCCATTTCAATTACCTTCGAGGACATTTTTTTCACTTCATCTAAATGAACAAATATATTCTGCAATGTGTCGGCTACTTCCTTGAAACTTTTTGAAACTTGGTCAACGCCTTCTTTTACATTGCTCATGAAGGTGTGTGGATCTTCTTTTACTTCTCGAATCCAATGCATCGTATTTTGGCTATAGCTTTTTGTTTTAACAATCATATTTTTCCTCGTTCTTTTATCAAGCATGGCAACTGCTACTCCAGCAAGCGTTCCCACTACTGCACCTGTAAGAATTTTTTTCTTAACGTTCTTCCTCTTCATTTCGGAACCTCCATTTTGTATCAAGATTTTCTTTTTTATACTTTACCCCCACCGCTAACTTCTAAACGAAATGATCACCTTAACTGGGCGAATGAATATATTGAATTGAAGGCCTATGTATAAGAAAAACGCTAAGGCGTCTTCCTTAGAGGTAAGAGGTTAGATGCTAATTTAAACTATCCAAATATTTTTTTAAAAAGGGTGATAACTATGTCCGTACCATATATGGGAGATTATTACAGTGCTTCTGGAATACCTAGAATAACGAAAGATTACTGCCGGCAATATCTCGATCAACCTGTTCACATTACAATGAAAGACAATACCCAAATTCAGGCAATTATTATTGATGTCGATGATCACAATGTAACTGTACTTGCGCTAAATATGATGGAAGAAAACGATTCAACGATGACAAGGGAAGAGGATGAAAGGTTTTTCGGATATGGTTTCCGACCGGGTTTTTGGGGATTTAGAAGGCTTATATTTCCATTGGCTGCGATTTCTGCATTAAGTTTATTGCCTTTCGCTGCATATCCTTATTATCCATATTATCCGCCTTATCCTTACTTCTACTAACAAGAGGTTGCTCAAAAAGTCAGGAACTTCCCATTTTAATAATGATCAGAGGAAATCGGCTAACTTAGCCGATTTCTTTGTCTTTAAAGGAATGTATAAATTTGCTTCACTCGCAAAATTAAACCAATCCGGCCTCTAAGCGAGACGCGAATGCGTTTGCTTTATCATTCTATGCGTCAGCAAGTCTTTCATTTTTAATTCTTTCAAGCAATGCTTGGCAGCCTTTTACAACCAATTCATATACTTCGTCGAAGTCACCAGTAAAATATGGATCCGGCACATCAAAGAAAGGTGCATCTTCAACTAAATCAAGCAGCCTTGTCATAACAACGCCTTCTTTTGCTTGAATCGCTTTCTTAATATCGATTAAATTCTGGCTATCCATCGCGATAATATAATCAAACTTATCGGCATCTTCAGGGACAATTTGTCTTGCCTTCATCCCTTCTGTACTGATTCCTTTCTCTGACAACAGTGTTGCCGTTCCCTTATGCGGCGGGCTTCCTACATGCCATGAACCGGTACCGGCTGACTCAATGTTTATTTTATGCCCAAGCCCTTCCTTATTCACCATATCCCGAAAGATAGCTTCAGCCATTGGTGAACGGCAAATATTTCCTAAACAGACGAATAACACGCGAGCCATTCTATCCCTCCATCAAAATACATTCAATTTCTATAGTACCATATATGCTTTATTGATTTAAAAATAATCATCGCAGAGAAGGTTTTACTTTCTCGAAGTAGGGAAAGCTTTTACTTAGATGTTCTAAGGCAGATGAGAAAGGAGTATTTAAATGCCTTCAAACAAACTCCAAGCCTTTACCCCTGTATTTAAAATTTCAGCTAGCATTATCCTAATACTTGTCATCATAGGCGTTGCAATACCAGACACCCTAGAATATGTAACGAATAATGTACAGTCGTTCATTTCAACTTCATTTGGTTGGTATTATTTGATCGTTGTTACTTTTTTCGTACTTATTAATATCATTTTGCTTTTTAGTCCTGTTGGCAGAATCAAACTTGGCAAAATAGATGATAAACCCGATTTTTCTCGCCCAACTTGGATTGCGATGCTGTTTAGCGCAGGAATGGGAATTGGGCTCGTATTTTTTGGCGCTGCTGAACCGATTAGCCACTATGCCATTCAATCCCCAACAGGAGAGACCGGTACGAATCAAGCGATACGGGATGCGATGCAGTTTACTTTCCTCCACTATGGCATCCATGCATGGGCAGTTTATGGAATTGTTGCCCTTATTTTGGCTTATTTTAATTTCAGGCATGACAAAAGAGGATTAATTAGCCAAACATTAAGTCCCTTGCTAGGCAAAAAAAGCGGATGGCCTATGGGGAAATACGATTGACATTTTTGCGGTCATCGCAACGGTTATTGGTATCGCGACAACACTTGGATTTGGCGCTGTACAAATTAATGGAGGTTTATCTTATTTACTGAATGTGCCTTCATCGATTTTAATCCAGCTTATTATTATCATTGCAGTTACCGTTTTATTTATGATGTCCGCTTGGTCAGGCTTGAGTAAAGGAATTAAAATTCTAAGCAATGCAAATATGATTTTAGCCGCCCTATTGTTTATGGCGATTTTCATCATGGGGCCTACTTTATTCATTTTAAATTTATTTACAAATACAATTGGAACGTATATCGAAAACCTTCCAGCGATGAGTTTTCGAATCGCACCATTAAACGCAGAGATAAGGGAATGGATCAATGATTGGACCATTTTCTATTGGGCATGGTGGATTTCGTGGTCGCCTTTTGTAGGAATTTTTATTGCTCGCGTTTCGAGAGGACGCAGTATAAGAGAATTTATTTTTACTGTTTTGCTTATTCCTTCTTTTATTGGATTTCTATGGTTTTCCGCTTTTGGAGGAACCGCTATTTATTTGGAGCACAATGGCATTGATACCATTTCAACTTTGGCCACAGAGGAAACGTTATTTGGCGTTCTCTCTAACTATCCTTTAGGCAATGTCGCTTCAATCCTCGCTATGATCCTTGTTGGAGTGTTCTTTATTACATCTGCTGATTCAGGAACCTTTGTCTTAGGGATGATGTCAACAAACGGCTCCATGACACCGCCAAACAGAATAAAGTTAATATGGGGGATTTTGCTGTCAGCGATTGCCATTGCCCTGCTTTATTCAGGCGGCCTTCAAGCACTTCAAAATACGATGATTATTGCTGCTTTACCTTTTTCGATCATCATGCTATTCATGACGATTAGCTTTTTGAAAGCCATTCACAAAGAAGCAAGAGAGTTAGGGATAGGAAAAATCCCTCATCAAAAAAAGAAAAGATGATTTGTGAGCTTTTAAAGGTCCACAGATTATCTTTTCTTAATGATATTAGTTCGCTTCAATACAACCTACTCCATTGCAAAGCGGGCATGGTACAATTTTTGTTTCAAACTCATGCGCCTGTTCAATCATCGCAATTTCAACTTCGCCATTCCCCATACATTTTGGACAATCATACATCCTTTGGTTCCTCCGTTCAATTGTTATAATACAGATTTATTTATTTTAAATTATAATATAACAGGAAACAGGATTTTGCAACTGCTTTTTAAAAAAATCACAACTTTTCTGTTCGCAACGGACTAGGCTTTTATGTTACGATGTTAGGTAAGAAAAATGCTAAAGCGTTTTTCTTGGAGGTTAGAGTGAGAGGTGTGATTGGTTTAGATTGGCGAATTGCCAATTTGCATTTTCTTATTTTTTGGTAAAAACGCTGAGATGTTTTTTCTTCAGAAGTCGGAGTTCAAATTGTTTGTGAAAGAGGAAACCTTTCTATTTTTTTGGGGTAAAAAATTACACAACACTAAGGAGTGTTACGATATGTCAATTGATACAGAAAAAAGCGCCATTCTAGAAATGACGGAAAAATTGTGCGAAACCATTTTAGATCAGCCCGAATATAAAGAAATCAACCGAAAAATTAATACGTTTGCTTATAATGAGCAGGCTAAAATGCTTTACCAATCATTGTATGATCATCAAATGAGACTTCACCAAAAGCAGCAACAGGGGTTCCCTGTTACTGACGAAGAATCTCAAGCATTTCAAAAAGAATATGAAAAAGCACTTGAAAATGACACGATAAAAGAGTTTATTGAAGCACAGCAGCAAATTGAGGAAATCGAGCAAACAGTGAATATGTATGTCAGCACAACAATCAAATTAGGCCGTCTTCCGAAACCAGAGGATTTCCAATCAGGTTCTTGCGGCTGCGGCGGCGGTGCATGCGGCTGCGGAGGACACTAAACAAGAAATCGGAAATCAGAAGCCAAACAAATAGTAAAAGTCCCTTATACGTAAGGGACTTTTACTATTATGCTAAGCATTCGATTTTTCCGCTTTATAAATTCTGTATGTTAATCGTTCACGAAGCCGATTCATGATTTCTTGGTGTTCCATCCATATTTGGAACAAATGCAGTTCAAAATCTTGCGAAAGTTTAAATTCAGATATTTCTTCAAGAGGCGCATGTTTAACCGTTGTATCTTCCGCTATGGTTTCCACTTTATAAAAACCTGCATGCAACATTTCATTGCACCACTCTTTTTCCGATAAAATATCTTTTACTCCATAAAATTCTTTTACTTTTTGTTCCTCCTCAAAAGTGAAATCCCCTTCCTTCGTCATTTCGATCGCAAGCAGCCGGCCCCCAGGTTTCAACACGCGAGCATACTGCTCTAGTGATTTCGTTATATTCGTAAATGCCGTGACTGATTCGGAAAGCACAAGATCGAATGATTGATCGTCAAAAGGCAAATTTTCAGTCGAGCCATGGACGATGTGGACTGGCAATTTTTCTCTTTCGAAACGCTTAGCCGCTTTTTCAAGCATCATTTTTTCATAATCCAATGCGGTTACATCGCAACGGAATTTGCGTGATAGGTAAGCCGCGGTTTGTCCAGTCCCACAACCCGCATCAAGAATCGCCATTGAATTTTCTACTTTTTCACTCTTCAGAATTTCTTTTGTTAAAGGCAATCCCCCCGGATGCGCTCCCCCGATGCCAAATTTAGCGAGGAATTTAAGATAGTCGCTCATCTGCTCCCCTCCCTCTCTAGAACATAAACGTGTCGTTATATCTTATGTACCTTAATAAAAAACGCTAACGTATTCTTTTTGGAAGTGAGAGGTGAGATTTGATTAAATTTACGAAAAGGAATTTTAAAAACCGGGACAAATGCCTTTCCGCAAAGCTACCTACCTACATATTGTGTAATTGAATAACAAAAAGGGAGGTGTAATGATGAGCGGAGTTGCTGGTGGATACGGTGCTGGTGCAGGATTTGCACTAATCGTCGTATTGTTCATTTTGTTAATCATTGTTGGAGCTGCTTACGTTTGGTAATCCCTTTTTGAGACACATTTGATGCCTTAGTGAAAGGAGATGTTTTTATGGGATTTGGTTATGGATATCCAGGTTGGGGAAACCCAGGTTTCGGATATCCCGGTTATGAGGCCGCTGGATATGGCGGCGGCTATGCTGGTGGATACGGCGGTGGCTGTGGCGCTCCCGGCGGGTACGGCGGTAATGCTTTCGTGCTAATTGTCGTATTATTCATCCTATTAATTATTGTAGGTGCAGCCTACGTACGTTAACAAGGCAGCTGAAGCTTTTTAAATAATCGCTTTTTTCGAAAAAGGAGGTTAATAGAATGAGCGCTCCTGACTGTGGTGGATACGGAGGAGGAGCCGGCTTCGCGCTAATTGTTGTACTGTTCATTTTATTAATTATTATAGGTACAGCATACGTGTATTAGTTAAGAAACCGGATTCAAAAAACAAACTAGCAGCAAATTGGGAAAATGAATACTTCCTTTAAGCAATAATCCCGCCCTCGAGGGGGCGGGGTTTATTCCGTTTCAAATTGGCGAATTGCCAATTTATACTTTCTTATTTTTTGACTTATTTCATGTTAATAAACACACTTTTCACTTCTGTATAGTTATCAAGCGCATACGAACCCATCTCACGCCCGCTTCCTGACTGCTTAAAGCCCCCGAATGGCGAAGCCGCGTCAAGAACATTGTAGCAGTTGACCCAAACGGTTCCTGCCTGAAGCTTATTTGCGACATAATGGGCGTTCCTTACATTTTCTGTCCACAAGCCTGCCGCAAGGCCATACGTTGTATTATTCGCGCGCTCAATGACTTCATCTAAATCTTCAAAAGGCATAGCTGCAACAACAGGACCGAAAATCTCTTCCTTCGCAATCGTCATGTCATCTTCTACAGCGGCAAAAATCGTTGGCTCGACAAAATAACCTTTGTCAAAAGGATTGCTTCCCCCTGTCAGCATTTCTGCGCCTTCTTCTTGCCCTTTTTGGATATAGTTCATGACACGGTTTTGTTGTTTATCGGAAACAAGCGGTCCCATTTGCGTACTCGTGTTCAGCCCCGGTCCCTGCTTAATACTTTTTGAATGTGACACGAGATCAGCCACAACATTATCATACGCTTTTTTCTGAACAAAAAGACGTGATCCCGCACAGCATACTTGCCCTTGATTGAACATGATTCCCATAAGCGCTCCCGGAATCGCTCTTGTCAAGTCGGCGTCAGGCAAAATGATGTTTGGTGATTTACCGCCTAATTCAAGCGTCACTCGTTTTACTGTATCAGCGGCACGGCGCATAATATGTTTTCCCACTTCAGTTGAGCCGGTAAATGCAATTTTATTTACTTTCTCATGGGAGATAATAGCCTCGCCGGTTGTCGGGCCAAAACCTTGAACTATGTTGACAACGCCATCAGGGAAACCTGCTTCTTGAATTAATTTCGCAAGATAAAGAGCCGAAAGTGGCGTCTGTTCTGCAGGCTTGAGGACAACGGTACAACCTGTCGCAAGAGCTGCGCCAAGTTTCCAGGCCGCCATCAACAGCGGAAAGTTCCACGGAATAATTTGGCCCACAACACCGACTGGTTCATGTCTTGTATAGTTGAAATAAGGGCCATTTACCGGAATGGTTTGCCCGACAATTTTCGTTGACCAACCGGCAAAATAACGAAAATGCTCAATAGCCGCTGGAACATCAATATTTCTTGTTTCGTTAATTGGCTTCCCATTGTCAAGAGTATCAAGCTGCGCCAATTCCTCAGCGTTTTCTTCCATTAAATCAGCGAGTTTGTAAATAAGCCTGCTTCTTTCCGAAGCGCTCATTTTGGACCAAGGCCCGTGATCAAAAGCCTCTCTCGCCGCTTCCACCGCCCGATTGACATCTTCCTCGCCAGCTTCGTAAACTGTTGCAAGAACTTCACCTGTAGCAGGGTTTTTCGTTTCAAATGTTTGTTCGCTGATAGATGCCACCCATTCACCGTTAATAAACATTTTTTTCGTGCCTTGTAAAAATTCCGCCACCTTAGGAGCCGTATCCAATGTTTGTTCCATTTTTCATACCTCCCGAAAGATTATCGTATATGCGAAAGCGCTACCATTTATTAACGACTGTTACACCCAATGTGTTGTAATCTCCCATTCCCTCGATAATACCGCTTGCTTCCTCAATTGAAACGCGATTCGTTACAAGCTGTCCTGGATCAAGCTTACCAGCGCCAATCATTTGAAGCATTGAGGGGTAATTCGGGGCTTGCATACCAAACGATCCGATAAACTGAAGTTCTTTTGCTGTGATCACATCCGTTGGCAATGCTGTCATTCCTTGTTGATCGCTCGATGTCAAGCCGATTTGAATATGCCGGCCGCGTTTTCGAAGCGACAATACCGAGTTCAAAATTGTCTCTTGTATGCCAAGCGCATCGATGGATACGTGGGCCCCACCCTTCGTGATTTCTTGGACGGCTTCCGAAGCATTTGTATCTTTGCTGTTGATTGTTACAGCGGCTCCTACTTTTTTCGCAAAATCAAGCTTATCCTGTCCAATATCAATCGCAATAACATTCGCTCCCGCAGCGTTTGCAATATGAGTTGCAGCCAAGCCAATACCGCCTTGCCCATAAACAGCAACCCACTCACCAGGCTTTACATTCGCCTGTTCCGTAACCGCGTGAAAGGAGGTCATAAATCGGCAGCCGACACTCGCACCTTCTTCAAACCCTACTTCATCGGGCAGCTTTACCATATTCAAATCAGCATTCGGAATGGCTGAATACTCTCCGTACCCTCCCCAATAGGCAAACCCAGGCATCACTAAATTGTCGCATATGTTGTGGTGCCCTGAGAGACATTGTTCACATGTGCCATCCCCCTGGCTAAAGGGAATGATTACCCTATCGCCTTTTTTAAAATTTTTGATATTCTTTCCAACTTCTTCAACTACGCCTGTAAATTCGTGTCCCATTACCCACGGCATTTCCAACGTTAGTCCTATCCAGCTAAGATCACCCATCCACGCATGCCAATCCGATCGGCAAATCCCATTTGCCTTGACACGAACGATTGCCCCATTGTCGTCAATTGTCGGGTCTTCCACATTCCTTACAACAAGCGGTTCTTTCAATTGCTCCATTACGGCTGCCTTCATCGTTTTTTCATTCCCCCTTATTGTTATGAAATTTAGAAAATTTTGCTAATTAATATTCTACAGCCTAATTTGAGTTAATGCAAGAAAAGTTAATGATATGCGAAAATTCAGATTAGTTTCCCTATTCCATTTTTACAATTTTATACTCGCTATGCCGAATCACTTGGCGTTCATGTTCAACACCCAACGAATCAAAATTAGACATGTACGTTAAATCTGCAATGACCGTATTCTGCAAAACAGCTACAACTTTTCCGAGCATTCCTTCATTGAACGAAATGATATTGCCTACTTTTGCAGTTTTCATTTGTCATCCCCCAATGTATAGACTTCATTATAAATTGTACTCTTTTCTTGGACTTTTAGAAAGTATTTTCGGAAAAATAAATCTGCAGGGTTGCTACAACTCTGCAGATCATTCCTAAAAATTATTTAATTTCTTCTAAAAATGAAAGGTCAATCATGCCATCAATGTTGTTATTTGGTACATATTCCGCTTCCAGGCTAATATCAGCCATCTCTTGAATCACTTTTTCATTCACATCGGTGGTTACTTCAAGCTTGGAAAAGGCGGCTTCAACTTCTTCTTTATTAAGCTCTTTCCCTGTCAGATCCTTGATGTGCTTCATCACCACATCTTGAGCCTCAGCCGGATTTTCCTGTATAAATTCTACAGATTTTTTATGCGCAGCCAAATATGCTTTGACAAGTTCTTTTTTCTTTAAAAAGTCTTCGCTTGCTGCAACAACAGTATTTGTCGATTCTTTCCCCCATGCAAATTCATCCCAATCAAGAAGCAGCTTGCCTTTTGCCTGTGTTTCAAGTACATAACCCCAAGGCTCCTGCGTAGCCGCGGCTTCTACTTGATCTTGGATAAAAAGAGAGACGGTGTCTGCTGGAGCGGAAGCAAAAAGTTCGACTGTTCCTCCGTTTGTCGTCGGTTTCAGATCAACCTCTTGAAGCGCTTTTCTAAGCATCACATCTTGCGTGCTTCCAATAACCGGAATGGCAACCCTTTTCCCATCCAAATCTGCTAAATCTTTCACTCCACTCGCTTCACTTGCAACGAGAACAGCACCGCCATTCACGGCACCTGAGATAATATGAAATTTAGGATTTTTAACGTAAAAGTTTAAGAGAGGCCCCGGGCCAACCGTTCCGACATCGATTGCTTTTGTCGCCATGGCTTCCATAAATAATCCACCATTGCTGACTGTCTTCGTCGTAATTTCAACATCATCCCCAAGCTCTTCTTTAAAGTAGCCTTTTTCAAGGCCTACAATCGTTGCGATATGCGTCAGGTTGGGAAAATATCCAATTTTCACTGTTGCTTGTTTAGTAGAATCTCCTGATGCTTCTTTATCATCTTTTCCACAAGCAGCAAGCAGACTGGCAACCATAATCAAAACAAATAAATAGATAAACGATTTTCTCAGCACTTTTTCTTCCCCTTTCACTTTGTAAAACCAAATTCTTACATTCTACTAAATTATTGCTGGCTGACTCCCCATTTCTTCTGCACACTGCGATCCAGCCTCAAGAAGACGACATTATCCATAATCGTTCCAATGACAGCGATAATAATCATAATTGAAATCACGAGATCCATTTGGCCGAGCGATCTTCCCGTTTCAAGCAACTGGCCAAGCCCACCCCCGGCACCGAGGAGTTCCCCAGCCATCAATGCGCGCCATGAGAACGCCCAAGCAATTCGCAATCCTGAAATAAGCTGCGGAACCGAAGCTGGCAAAATCACAGTACGTATAAAATGAAAGCCTTTTGAACCAAATGTTTTGGCCACCCGCTGATAAAGCCGCGGTACGTTTTTAAAGCCGCTCGCCGCACTAATCGTCATCGTCCATGTTGCTCCGATTGTGACAATAAACAAAATGGATAAGTCGTTTAAACCGAACCAAATAATGGCGATTGGAAACCAGACGATGCTCGGAATGGACTGAAGGGCCGTAACAACAAAGCCCAATGTATCTTCGATTAATTTAAAGCGCCAAATAAGATAGCCCAATAAGAGCCCAATCGTAATGGCAATGGCAAAACCGAGAAAAAGCCTGCTAAGGCTTTTAAAAACAGCAGCCGTAATTTGTCCGCTAACCAACCCGTTGAATAAAGTCCCGAGCACTTGCGTAAGGCTTGGAAACATGAAATCGGGGAGGCCTGAAAACCTAGATGTGACTTCCCATATCACCGCTATTATCGCGATGAAGATGATTCGCCTTAAAGCTGTAGTCATCCCCGATTTCCTCCTTCAATACTTTTTCGATTTCTTCCTGCAAAATGGATAACACCCGCTGTTCGACATTAAGCGTTACACTGTCAGGCATAACCCCATCTTTCGTTGATGGAACAGAAATCGTTGCTTTAATTTTTCCTGGGCGTGTCGCAAATACAACAATTTTTTCAGACAGAAGAACCGCTTCACGAATGTTGTGCGTCACGAAAAAAATGGTAACTTTCGTTTTTTTCCAAATTTCAAGTAATTCATGATGCAAAACCATTCTCGTTTGCTCATCAAGTGCCGAGAAAGGTTCATCCATTAGCAGTACATCCGGCTCCATAACAAGTGATCTTGCAATCGCCACCCTTTGCTTCATCCCTCCGGAAAGCTGATGTGGATACGCATCCACATAACGGCTTAGATGAACCATTTTTAAAATATTTAGCGCTTTTTCCTTCGCTTCCTGTTTTGGTATTTTTTTAAGACGAAGGCCGTAAGTCACATTTTCCAAAACGGTAAGCCAAGGGAACAAACCCGCCTCTTGAAACACGACAACGCGGTCAGGGCCGGGTTTTTCGACTTTGTTGCCTGCGACCTTTATTTCCCCGGAATCTGCTTTTTCCAGACCGGCAATTAAATAAAGAAGCGTTGATTTTCCACAGCCGGAAGGGCCTACAATTGATACAAAGCTCCCTTTCTCCACAGATAAATTAATCTTTTCCAATACCTTTAATTCGTTTCCGTCATGCGCAAAACTTTTTTCGATATCATCTATAGTAAGGTACATCTTTTCACCCCGATTTCCAATCCTCAGTAAACAAATAGGTTTAGGCTACTCCATATTATGATAAAGCCGATAAGAATTGTCAATAATAAATTAATAGAAAAAAGCAATTTCGATTGAAATGAAACCGAAATTGCTTTTTTATCTAGTTGCATTGCAAGCCCGTCAATACCTTAAAAATCAATGCCTGTAATCTAGTTAGATTGATATCCTGCACTTGTTCTTTTATTTTAAATTTTGTTCTCAATCTACAATTAAGAGATTTGAAAATCACTATCACTCCAATAAGCTTTGCGTAATTCCCCTTTTAAAATTTTCCCGGATTGCGTTCGAGGAATTGATGAAACAAAGTCAACAGATTTAGGGACTTTAAATGATGCTAAGCGTTTTTTGCAAAAAACAATCACATCGTTCTCATCAATTGTTTCGTTTGGATGTAGTACAATAATTGCTTTGACAGCCTCTCCCCATTTTGGATCTGGCACGCCGATTACAGCGACATCCTGCACTTCTTCCATTTCATGAATGATTTCTTCAATTTCCACAGGATAGACATTAACGCCGCCAGTAATAATCATATCTTTCTTTCGATCGACAATATAGTAATAGCCTTCATCATCTTGGCGAGCCATATCACCAACCGTTGCCCAGCCACCTTCAAGAAATGCTTCTTCCGTTTTTTCAGGCGCGTTCCAATACCCTCTGAAACCGCTTAGGCCACGTGAATAGAGCAGGCCGATCTCCCCTTGTTGAACTTCATCGCCTTCGTCATTGCGTATGCTTAATTCTACATCTGGCATGGGCAGCCCTACACATCGTTCCTTTCTGAGTTGATCTTCATCTCTCAGGCTCGTGGAGACACCGAGTTCTGTACTTCCGTAGAATTCATAAAGCTCACTATCGCTAAATGCTCGCTTGATGCCAACCTTTGTTCTTGTATGGAGAGGTGCTCCCCCTGATATCAATGTTCTAAGAGAGCTTAAATCATAGCCTGCCAGCTTTTTTTCAGAAAAAGCAATTAAATGATCAAACATGACAGGCACCGCCATCAGCCAATTTACTTTATGTTTTTCAATTTCCACAAAGACAGCCTCTGGATTAAACTGCGGCAATATGACATAAGTTCCGCCTGTTATCATCGTCGCAATAAACCATGCGATTGGGGCTGCATGATAGAGAGGGGTGATCGCTAATTGCACATCTCCCGAACGGATCTTCCATTCGATACAAACGCCGACTCCTGTATGGTAGTTTTCTTTGTAGCCGCGAATACCGCCTTTCGGTCGGCCTGTCGTTCCTGAAGTGTAGAGAATCATTTGAATATCATCAGGTGAAATCTCTACATCGGGATCTTTGTCTGCTCCCTCATTTATTAATTGTTCATATGCATGATCACCTTGCCCAGCAGCTGTCCCGGTAACCACCATCTGTTCTAACGATGGCAATTCATTTCTTACAGATTGCAATGCTGCTGCATACTCTGGATTTGTAATCACAACTTTAGCTCCGCTGTCTTGCAAATGATATGCCAGTTCTTTCGCTTTAAGATTTCGATTCATCGGAGTAACTATAAAGCCAAATTTCGCACACATTACAAATGATTCAGAAAACTCGATGCAGTTATTTAAAATGAGGGCAACTCGATCGCCTTTTTGTACGCCTAGGGAGCATAGTGCCTGGCCTAACTGATTTGTTCTGCTCCACATCTCTGCCCAGCTAACAGACTGGTCCCCGCAAATGAGCGCTTTCCTTTCAGCAAATTTAACGGAGTTCATCTTTATACTGCTTACAATATTGTTTGAATAAATGGTAGATTGTTGATTCATTGGACACCCTTCCTCACTTTTTTAAATTTTCCTTTCCCAATAAGGTTCCCTTAGAACACGGCGAACCACTTTTCCAACTGCACTTTTTGGAAGTTCTTCAATAAATTCAACTGATGAAGGCTTTTTATACGATGCAAGTCTTTCTTTACAAAATTGAATAATTTTTTCTTCGCTCACAGTTTGGCCTGAACGAATAACAACGAAAGCCTTAATCGCTTCAACCCATTTCTCATCAGGAACGCCAATAACCGCAGCTTCCACCACAGCCGGATGCTGATAAAGCACCTCTTCCACTTCACGCGGATAAACATTAAAACCACCAGTAATAATCATGTCTGATTTTCTGTCGACTAGAAATAAATAACCACGTTCATCCAGATAGCCCATATCCCGCGTGTAAATCCATCCATCTTTGATTGTTTCCCTTGTTAACTCAGGTTCTTTCCAGTAGCCAACCATCATTTGAGTCGATTTTACAGCAATTTCTCCAATCGTTCTTGTTGGAACTTCCTGATCGTTCTCGTCTACAATTTTGACAGATGCAGTAGGAACTGGCCGTCCGCATGATAACAGTCTCTCTTCTGCTTCAGGACCTTCCCCGAGATGATCCTGTTTATTTAAAATCGATAGAATGAGCGGAGCTTCCGTTTGGCCATAATATTGAACAAACTTTGGTCCCCATAGCTTGAGACCACGCCTTAACGCTTCTCTTGGCATTGGTGAAGCACCATAGATGATGTTTCTTACTGATTCAAAGGAATATTGCTCGACATCCGGCTGTGATAAAAGCATCACGATCATTGTCGGAACAAGGTTTAATGTCGTCGGTTTCTCATTATGAATCACCTCAAGATATTCTTTTGGATTAAAGCCGGATAAAATCGAATTTGCCGCTCCTGAAACCCAGTGAGGAAGAACTAAAGTTCCAGATGCGTGTGTTAACGGGGCGGCATGAAGCATAATATCCCCTTCTTGAATATCCAACGAAGTTAAAATATTGTTACATATTGCTGTCCAAGTTTCTTGAGTATGGACAGCAGCTTTCAATGTTCCTGTCGTTCCAGATGTATATTGAATTGTTGCAAGATCACTTTCATTGATTTTCACTGCCGGTTCATCTTCAGACATTCCTAGCACATATTCAGGCATGTTTATCATCCATGATTCTCTTGCTGTTCCATTGATTTGGCAAAAGTAGCGAAGCCCTTCACAGCTTTGCTTCAATGCATTCGCCCGTTCATTAAACTCCTCAGTAAAAAGAAGCGCTTTTGCATCCGTTTCCTTAATCATATGGCTGTGCTCATTTTCAGAAAGTCTTGTATTCAATGGTACCCTGACAAGCCCAGTAAGTAAAAGAGCAAAGTCAATTTCTACGCTTTGCAATGAGTTTGCCAACAAAAATGCGACTCGATCCCCTTTTTGCAAACCGAGCTGCAACAGTGCATTCGCCAGACGGTTGCTGTTTTTATAAACTTGCTCAAAAGTTAATTTTTTTCCTTCATAAATAACTCCTGTATGATTTGGATAATAAATGGCGCCACGTTTAATTAATTCAATTGCATTCACTTATAATCCCTCCCAAAATTAATTAAATTTTCCATGCCTTCCTTCCCCTTTGGCAAAGCGGGTCGCACCTTCCACGGTTTCCCCGCTGTTCACGACATTCATGCCTAACAAAAATTCGAGCTGCATCCCTTTGTCAAAATCTTGATCAAATCCTCGGTAAACAGCCTCACGGTCGCTTCTCATACAAATTTGCGGAAATTCTGCAATTTGTGCGGCAAGCTTCTCAGCTTCTTCTCTTGCTGTGCCAGTTTTTACAACCCGGTTAGCGAGACCTATTGCCAAGGCTTCCTCGGCATCAACAGGGCGGCCGGTTAAAATGAGATCTAACGCACGGCTCATCCCAATCAAGCGAGGCAACCTTTGCGTTCCTCCGTCAACGAGAGGAACGCCGAAGCGGCGGCAAAACACCCCAAACATCGCATTCTCTTCCATTACCCTTAAGTCACACCAAATGGCAAGCTCCAATCCTCCCGCAACCGCATAGCCTGACACCGCTGCGATAACGGGCTTTGATAAATGCATTCTGCTAGGACCCATCGGCCCATCTTTGGACATGTCCATTTCCATTCGATTACCCGCATTCATTGAGAGCGCTTCCAAATCTGCACCGGCACAGAAAGCGCCACCATTCCCATACAATACAGCGGTATGCATATCGGGATCACTTTCAAAATCTCGAAAGGCATCTGCGAGCAGCCGTGCCGTTTCCCGATCAACCGCATTCCTTACTTCTGGCCGATTAATTATAATCGTGCATACTTTTCCTTTCTTTTCGACAAGGACCTTCATTGTCATTACCTGCCTTTTTCTAGGTTTACATAACTAAAAATTAAATCTTTTATGCTCGTTTCCATTTCCTCTATGTCATAAAATTGGTTGTCCATCGTCCACATTATTCCCAGACCTAATCCAAGGGCATAAATCATGATAGGAAGGTGTTTCATTCGAGCGTCAGATTTAAGATCTTTACCTAAATACTCTTCAATGTACGTCTTCAAATTACGGAAAAATTTAACAACGATTTTTTTGATTTCAGGATGATGCTTCGCCTCTCCTAAATAGTTCATGAGCAAAAGATAAAAATCGGGATTTTCCTTCGGAACGGAATTAATGTTCTCCAAATGCTTTGTTAACTTCTCTTCCGGCGTTTCAAGCGGCTCAACCGTCTCCATAACTTGTTCATGGGAACTGCGAAAGGATTCTTTTAGAACTTGCAAAAGGACATCCTCTTTATTTTTAAAATAATGATAGATAATCCCTGTGCTTACTTCTGCTTCCTTTGCAATATCCTTCATCGACAAGTTAGAAAGCCCTTTATCAACAATACATTTCTTGGCCGCTTCGATGACTTGTCCTTTTCGAATGTCTTCCATTCCTACCTTTGGCATGTTGTGTCTCCTTGTTGATATGTGTCATTAAAAGTCGGTTTTTATTTATAATGAATGTTCAATATAAATTTTATTATTTTGGTGAATGTTTTGTCAATATTTTTTATAAAGTCTGTTCTGCTGTAATTTTTATGCTGTTTTCGTATAGATTGTGTTGCCAATTTGGCCATAATATAAATAGCTTGATATAATGCCATTTAAAGAACGGGTAAAGCAACTTTTATTTGGTGCTGTCATAAATCCAATTATACTACCGTAGATATGCTTAGAAGTGCATAAAAAAACGCTTGAAGTATCAAGCGTTCTAATTTTATTTATGTTCTTTTAACTCTCCTAATTTTGCTACATAGTCTATCAAGAAATGAAAGACGATAAGTGGCAAAATTGAACCTATTCCAATATAAAGAATAGAAAATATTACTCCAAAAACAGTTGTTCTTAAAACTCCAGTTACGAAACCTTGGTAGGTATGAGCTAATCCGAACAAAAGTGAAGAAAATATAATAATTAACCAAATAGAGAAATCAGGGAATAAATAAGCTAAAGCAAAGATTAAAAAACCTCTATATATAATCTCTTCAGTAATTCCTGCTGTTAACGAAACATAGTTCCATATTTTTTTCTCTTTATTAGTAATGGGTAATATTTCTGAAAAGCTGACATTATCCAATTCTTTCTGTTTTGCTTGTACCAATTTAGTCCTAATCTTATCGCTAAATTGATAGCCAATAGAATAATACAAGATACCAATTAAATAGAGAAAGGCAACAGCAAATACAGAATAGGTAACGAATGGTCCTAAAATATTAATGTTAATGTTTGGGACAGACAAACCAATATCTTTTAAAGTTAGTTCTGTGAAAATAACTAACAGCAATATGAAAACAGTAGGAATCCAAAGACCAAGTATTGAACTTTTATAAAATTTCAACCTCGCCTTTTGATTTTCTCTTACATCAACTTTAAATTTTTTGAAATCAAAATATCCGAATATCGGTTCATATAATAACGCATAGATGATTACTAACCAAAAACCATACTCCATAGAATTCACCCTCCTCCTTCACTTATTTTACCATTTTTTTGAACAATCTCTTTTTAAACAACAAACTTTACGAAGACAGCCGATTTTTAATAAATGACTCAAACTTCGCACCTAAATAATTAGGTTAAAGCCTTATGCTTATTTGATAACTCGTTGTTTCATTATGTTCCTTGACAAAATGCATCAAAAATGCAAAAAACACCTCATTCTTTGGTATAGTGTGATTGTCCAGAAAACACTACCAAACAGATTTACTCATTAGCCACACCACCATTGTATTTTCCAGATATATCGTGTTGTCGTGGCAGAATCGCTGCATACAGATCAACTTACCTTAGGTGGAATCCTCTATGGACTTTGCGATGAAGTAAACGAACTTGATTGGGCAGCCGCTTTACAGCAATTAATCGAGCTTCTTAAAGATACCCTAAAAAAGTCAAATAAAACGACCCAAAAATTAATCAAAAGTCAACTTCAGCAATGGATTAACGGTCTGCCTAACTATACAAGGCTTATTTGTCGATTTCAGTCTGCGAAGTTTGAGTTATTTAATTAGAAATTTGATAAGATAGTTCTTAAGATAAATTTACAAAGCGAGAGTGAATAAAATGCTAGATGAAAAAAGCGTGATACCACTTTACTATCAGTTAAAGGAAATATTAAAAGAGAAAATAAAGGAGGGTTCTTGGAAGGAAGGTGAAAAGGTTCCTTCAGAAAGAGAAATTATGGAAACTTACAATATTAGTCGTGCAACCGTTAGAAAAGCGTTAAGTGATTTAATGGTTGAAGGATTGATTGAAAGGAAACAAGGGGTAGGGACGTTTGTAGCTAAAAGAAAAGTGTTTGATGATTTAACAGGAGATTTAAGCTTTCTTCAACAAGCAAAAAAACAAGGTTTACAACCAAAATACAAAGTAATTGATCAAGGTATTGAAAAAGATACACCTGAACGCATTAAAAATATCTTAGAAGAATCAAACAATATTTATAGACTATTCGGTGTTTTCTCTATCGATAAAGAACCAATAATGTTATCGACAATCTATATTCCGTTAAAATTAATCCCTAATATTTTAAGTGTTGATATTGAAAATACTATATTTTATGAATATATAAAGAATGAGTATAATATTAATTTCACTCATTCTACATTAGAAATTGAACCAATTTTAATAAATAATTTTGAAGCTAATCATTTGAATACACACCCAGGAAAACCATCTCTATTATCAGAACGAGTTTTATTTGTGGAAAAAAAAGCAAAACTCGTTCAAAAGAGGATAATTCTCGGTGATAGGTGTAAATATTTCTTTACTTTAAAACAAAATACAGTTGAAAGCACAAATTATACGTTACAACTAAAGCTTGATTCGTATAACGGCTAATATATCTTAGATCGAGATATTATGATAAATATTTATTGGTATATTATTCAATGACTTCCTATCAGATACAAAAAAACCTAACATTAGTATCGGCTGACTAAAAATCATGTTTAAATACTTCTAGACAGCCTCTGGTATTACTACAGTAGTACTTGCAAAAGTAGTACCTGCAAACTCACCCATTTGAAATCCTTTAAATGAAGCTGTATTTATTCAATTACCCCCAGTAACATATCTGCTATAGGAAATTCTTCTTAAGATCGATAGAAAAAATGTTGGGGATATCTTTCTCACATTAAAATGTTATACTTGAAAGATTCCCCAACTCAATCTTTTGCTTTTTCATTTTTAAAATAGTTTTAAAAAATTATGGGGTTACAATGTTAATAGGATGATCAAAGTTATCCAAAAGTGCTAAAAATTCATTGAATTTATTTTCATCTCCAGATAGTTTCAATTTGTCAGAAGCTTGGGCTTGGTCGAGATCTAGGCCTCCAGCAGTAATTTCATAGAATGTAACTTTATCAGTTGTTAATGAAACATCTGGGTTAACATCTAACTTATTTTTCTTATTCAATACAGAATTTTCTAGGTAAATCGTATATTGGTCTTCCAAATCTGATAGGGATACATTAATGGTGATTTTTACCCCTTCAGCTTTCGGTCCGTTTAGCCTAACGGCAAGCAACTTACAAAATTCATCAAAAGGCATTCTTTGTACCATCTCTGGCATTTCTTTTGGAGCAGGTGCTTTTTTACGTAATCCATTCCTTAATTCTAATGCCCCCATAAGATAAGTGTTTCTCCAGTTAGCTGATTCGGCTTGATACCCTAATTGTTCATAAGTGTCAGCCAATAAATTTTTTGCTTCCGTATTATTTGGGTCGGCCATGACTACATGTTTTAAAACTTGAGCGACCCAACGATATTCGCCATTTTCGTAATCTGCCTTCGCTTGTTTTATAACGTTAGCTGCGCCACCCATATACTGCAAATACTTTTGACCCGATTCAATCTGAGGAAGTGCATCTAAATCAGATGGATGTCCGCTATAATATCCTAAGTAAAAATTATAAACTCCTTTGGAATTATGTTTTACAGTTCCATAATATTCTCGATTTCCCCAGTATTTACCCAGTGAATCTGGAAGTTTAAGCATTTCTGCAATCTCTTCCATCGTATACCCATGATTCACTAAACGAACTGTTTGGTCATGAATGTATTTGTATAAATCACGTTGCAATTTCAAATGTTCTATCGCTCGCTCTTTGCCCCATACCGGCCAAGCGTGTATCATTATTAAAGCATCAAGCTCTTTGTCTCCGAATAAATCAATTGTTTTGTCAATTGCTTTAACCCATTCTAAAGTGTCTCGGGTTTTTGCCCCTCTAATCGTATAAATTTGATGCATCGTTTTATTTGCATTTTCTGATACAAATAGCGCTTTATAATCTTGAATATAAAAATGCATTTCAACAGGTGCTTCAGTATTTGGAGCCAATAGAAATTGGAATGTTACCCCATCAACTTCCATTGTTTCAAATTCATTTTTTATTTCAATTGTTGGCATTTCAAAACCATATGGTGCACTACTTGAACCGAAAATGGAACCAATGCCTGTTGATAAAAATCCTTTATCACCAACAGGTAAACCATGGCCAAACTGATAAACTGCACGTCGACCCATAATTGGTCCCAACAAAACATTTTCACTGAACGCCTCTTTAGCAAAATGCTCTGGAACAATAATTGGAATGTTAGGATCCTCTGCATACTCAAGGATTGCCTTCGTGCCACCATAATGATCGGCATGACTTTGACTAATAATAATCGCGGTCACTGGCTTTTTAGGTCTATGGTTATAATATAACTCAATAGCTTCTTTTGCTGTTCGTAATCCAGATGACGTATCAATTACGATGACCCCATTTTTTCCTTCTACAAAGACTGTCGTCGCAATTGAAAGCCCGCGAACTTGATAAATACCATCAACTACTTTAAATAAACCTGATTTTGCTTGTAATTGCACATTTCTCCATAAACTTGGATTGACTGTTTCAGGTGATGTTCTATCATTTACATTTAAATTTTCTATCCTATTTTCATATGAAGCAATTAAGCCTCTATCTGCATCTTCAAAATCCTGTTTGTCTTCAAAATTAAGATACTCCATAAACTTTTCATGTACGTCCTTTGTAAAAGAGGTAGCATCTGTTGATTGGCTTGTCATTTTTACAATCCTCCTAAAATGTTTTTTGGGATAGCTATTGAGTCGCATAACCTGAATTTTTTCCTAACTTTTTTAACGAAACTTTTTTTAACGAAAGCCGTTACTCTCTCTTTATGCTCATCTGATAGCATGCAAACTACTTAACATCTTTACTCTTGACCAAGATCCGATTATTTTAAATTAATAAAAACACTTTTCACTTCAGTATAATTATCAAGTGCATAAGAACCCATCTCACGTCCGCTTCCAGATTGTTTAAAACCACCGAATGGTGACGCTGCATCTAGAACATTATAACAATTAACCCAAACGGTACCTGCTTGAAGTTTGCTAGCAACATAGTGAGCATTTCTTAAATTTTCAGTCCACAAACCGGCCGCTAGTCCATAAGCCGTATCATTTGCACGCTTAATGACTTCATCTAAATCTTCGAAAGGCATCGCTGCAACTACTGGACCAAATATTTCTTCCCTTGCAATTGTCATATTGTCATCAACTGCAGAAAAAATCGTTGGTTCAACAAAATAACCTCTATCAAAGGGCTCATTTCCGCCAGTCAACATCTCCGCGCCTTCTTCCTGGCCTTTATGAATATAGCTCATAACTTCTGATTGCTGTTTTTCAGAAACTAAGGGGCCCATCTGAGTATCACTGTCCATACCCGGTCCAAGTTTAATTCTTTTTGCATAGGAAACTAGATCAGATAAAACGTTGTCATAGACCTTTTTTTGAATAAAAAGACGAGAACCTGCGCAACATACTTGACCTTGATTAAACATAATACCCATAAGTGAACCTGGGATCGCTCTGGACAAATTAGCGTCAGGGAGAATAATGTTGGGCGATTTACCGCCTAATTCCAGAGTCACTCTTTTTACTGTATCTGCAGCTCTGCGCATGATGTGTTTTCCAACATTTGTTGAACCTGTAAATGCAATTTTATTTACCTTTTCATGCGTTATAAGAGCTTCACCAGTTGTAGCCCCAAATCCTTGAACAATATTTACAACCCCATCTGGGAACCCAGCCTCTTGGATCAACTCAGCAAGATAGATTACAGATAACGGTGTTTGTTCTGCGGGCTTCAATACCACAGTACAGCCCGTCGCAAGAGCGGCTCCAAGCTTCCAAGCTGCCATAAGTAAAGGGAAATTCCACGGAATGATTTGACCAACAACCCCGACAGGCTCATGCCTTGTGTAATTAAAGAAATTCCCTCTTACTGGTATTGTTTGTCCAACAACTTTTGTAGACCATCCTGCAAAATACCGAAAGTGCTCTATGGCAGTAGGGATATCTACGTACCTTGTTTCTTTAATAGGTTTACCGTTATCAAGAGTATCAAGTTGTGCAAGCTCTTCAGCATTTTTCTCCATTAAATCCGCAAGCTTGTAAATAAGTCGACTGCGATCAGAAGCATTGATTTTTGACCATGGCCCGTTATCAAAGGCTTCTCTGGCGGCTTCAACCGCGCGATTTACCTCTTCTTTACCTGCTTCATATACATTCGCTAATACTTCGTTTGTTGCTGGGTTTTTTGTCTCAAAAGTTTTGCCGCTAACCGATTCAACCCATTGTCCGTTTATAAACAACTTTTTATTACCTTGCAAAAACCTCGCAACTTTTGGACTAAGTTCAATAGTTTGTTCCATCGTAATTCCCTCATTCCCTCTCAGAAGTTAATTTAAATTAAAGTTTTGATTTACCATTTGTTCACAACTGTTACACCAAGTGTGTTATAATTTCCCATCTTTTCGAGGATACCACTAACTTCTTCGATGGAAACAAGATCCGTGACTAATTTACTAGGATTGAGTTTACCCGTACTAATCATTTGTAACATAGCCGGATAATTTGGTGCCTGCATACCAAATGAACCAATAAAATGCAGTTCCTTGGCTGTAATAAGATCTGTAGGTACGGACACCATTCCTTTCTCGGCACTTGATGTCATCCCGATTTGAATATGGCGACCCCGCTTTCGAAGGGAATTCACCGAATTTAAAATTGTTTCAGAAATACCGAGAGCATCAATAGAAACGTGCGCACCGCCTTTTGTAATCTGTCTAACCTCTTTCCAAGGATTTGTTTCTTTGCTGTTAATTGTGACGTCCGCTCCAACAGACTTAGCGAAATCGAGTTTGTCTTGTGCAATATCGATGGCAATCACATTCGCACCTGCAGCGCTTGCAATGTGCATGGCTGCTAAACCGATACCACCAGCTCCATAAACAGCCACCCATTCCCCTGGTTTAACTTTAGCCTGTTCGGTAATAGCATGAAATGATGTCATAAACCGGCAACCAATACTTGCACCTTCTTCAA
This sequence comes from Pueribacillus theae, assembly GCF_003097615.1. Classification (NCBI taxonomy): domain Bacteria; kingdom Bacillati; phylum Bacillota; class Bacilli; order Caryophanales; family Bacillaceae; genus Pueribacillus; species Pueribacillus theae. The sequence goes on along the minus strand of NZ_QCZG01000022.1, from coordinate 19,177 downwards.
AGCCTACGGCATCAGGCAACTTGACCAAGTTCAAATCTGCATTTGGAACAGCTGTATATTCTCCGAAGCCCCCCCAATATGAAAAACCAGGCATTTGAATGTTATCGCAAATGTTCTGATGGCCTGACAAGCATTGTTCACAAGTACCGTCACCTTGAGTAAACGGAACAATGACACGATCTCCTTTTTTGAAATTTTTGATGTTCTTTCCTACTTCCTCAACTACACCAGTAAACTCATGCCCCATCACCCATGGCATCTCTACTTTTATCCCAACCCACGTAAGATCACCCATCCACGCATGCCAATCTGAACGACAAATTCCATTTGCCATCACACGAATAATCGCACCGTTCTCATCAATTGTAGGATCTTCGACCTGTCGAACAACTAAAGGTTTTTTTATTTGCTCCATTACTGCTGCTTTCATAAATATATCCTCCTTGGGTTTAAAAAACCTATGTCAATTGGAAAAAGATTTCTTTTAATCTATAAAATCATTTTATAAACTCTACATCCTATTATGATTCCGATTCCCATTTCATACACTGACATTAAACATTGGACGGTTCTAATGCCTTTCCTATGATTAAGGTGTCTAAAGCCAAAACACCCTTCCCTTCTTCATAAACAATTAAAGGGTTTATATCCAATTCTTTTAAGTCATTTCTGTGATCCCAACAAAAGTCTGAGACATGTACTAGTGTCGAAACAAGTGCCTCAATATCTGATGGTTTCTGTCCTCTTATACCTTCTAAAATCTTATATCCCTGAATGCTTTTAATCATCTCGATTGCATCCTTACGTGTCAATGGCGCCTTCCTAACAGCTACATCTTTTAGAATTTCGACATAAATTCCACCTAATCCAAACATGATGCAGGGTCCAAATAATGGATCTTGGAAACAACCAATAAACACTTCTGTTCCTCGTTCACTCATTTTTTCTACTAATATCCCATCAATTTTTGCCGAAGGGTTGCTATCATAGCATTTTTTTATAATTTCATGATAGGATTCATTCACTTCTTTTTTAGACTTGAGATTAATTATTACCCCGCCCACATCACTTTTGTGAGTAAAATCATTTGATATTACTTTTAAAACGACAGGATAGCCAATTTCCTCAGCAACTTGAACCGCCTCAACAGCCGATTTTGCAAGTTTTCCTTTTGGGATTGAAATACCATACTTTGAAATCATTTGTTTTCCAAGAAATTCAGTGACAACTCCTTGAATAGGCCCTACTTCTTTTTGTTGTGGTTCACAACTATTTACTTCATGTTGTACCAAAGTTTCTCTGTTTTTCTGGTATTGCATAAAATTTTTTACTGCTTTAATTGCACGACTTGGAGTGGGCAACCAACATACACCGCCGGATATTAACGCATCTTTCGTCTCCTTAGAAGCACCTGTCCAACAAACCACTAAAGTTTTATTAGTTTGTTTGGAAATCTCAATTAATCCCGGAACAAGCTGAGGGGCTAAATGATGTCCAATTTGCATATAAAATATAACAGTCTCTACATTTTTATCTTCTAATAATACATTAAGAGATGCTAAAAATTTGTCTAATTCATGAAACGCCTGTGCCGTTACATCAACTGGATTTTTCACCGATGCAAATGAAGGTAACAATTCTGTTAGTTTCGAAGTTGTTTCAGGCATGAACTTTGCAAGCTTAACACCATACTCTTCACATTTGTCAGCCATTATAATTCCAGATCCCCCTGAAAGAGTCACAATACCTAATCCCCCTCTTTCACGAGAAGCCTTTGCCTTAGTAAAGATCGTTAAAGTATCTAATAATTCCTCTTCATCAGACACTTGTACAACATTCTTTTGCCTAAAGAAGCTTTCATACACAGATTGATTACCAGCTAAAGAGGAAGTATGTGAAGCGGCTGCTTCAGCGCCTTTTTTTGAATTTCCAACTTTCATCATCACAAGTGGTTTATTGTTTTCCTGAGCACTCTCAATGGCACTCTCCATTTTTTCAAGGTCTCTCGCGCCTTCAATATATCCTCCGATAACTTTTAAGTTTTCTTGCTTTGCAAAAAAGTCTACATAATCAAAGAAATCAATTGCAGCTTCATTCCCTGTCGATACAAAATATTCATAGCCTAATCCCATTTCTTTAGCCAATTCATAAGTAAAGGTACCGAAAGCACCGCTTTGTGTGATAAATCCAACAGGATCACGCTGTGTAAACTTAAGTTTTGCGAACGTTGCCATTGCACCATTACTTAAGTTAAATAAACCAATTGAGTTTGGACCACAAACTGGTATTTTAAAACGCCTTGAAAAATGTGTTAATTTTTGCTGTAACTTTTTCCCCTCTTCACCAGCTTCTGAAAAACCTGAACTAAATACAACAGCACTTTTGATTTCTCGTTCAGCTAACTTTTCCAACGATGGCAATACGTTTTGAGCTCCAACTGAAACAATAGCAAGATCAATGTTTTTTGGTAAACTCTCAATGTTGTGGTAACATTTATATCCGTTTATTTCATTATAGTTAGGGTTAACCGGGTATACATCGCCTTCATACCCACAGGATTTTAAATTTTGTAAAGGAATAGCTCCAATTTTACCTTTTCCTCCCGATGCTCCAATGATTGCAATAGATTTAGGATGAAACATGGGATTTAAGTCAATTATTTTTCTCATTATGGCACCTCAATTATTTAAACTAAGTATAAAGAACACCGAAGGAATGATGGAAAATCTATTCCTTCGATAATAAGTTCTTGAATTTTTAAAACTCTAGGTAAGGTTTATTTCTTTTTAGCTATACTTTAAGATTAGCGACTTACTCATGTTTTTTTGAGAGTTCTTTATACATATTTAATACCTCACCATAAGGTAATCCTTTTGATTCGTTATCTTTTAACCATTTTTTTTGAAATTCTTCAGAAATATTATCCCATTTTTGTTGTTCATCTTCTGTCAATTTTGATATAGTTGCGTTTTTTGATATTTCTTTAACAATTTCCTTCGTATTTTCATCTTGTGTTTTTGCAAGTTGTACTGCAACTTCCTCATTCGCTTGTGAAATTGCTTCTTTAACATCGTCAGGCAATTTATCCCAAGTTTTTTCGTTAATAATTAGTGGGTAAACCGCCGTAACCCAAAATATTTCTGTTCCAAATTTTACAATTTCATCAATACCTGATGTATTAACTGCAACCGGAAAGAGTGAAACTGCATCAACAATGCCCCTTTCCGTCGATTCATACAAATCTGGAAAAGCAATTGATACAGGTGCTGCTCCCACAAATTCAAATATTTCGTTTTCAATTCCGCCTCCAGTTCTAATCTTGAGTCCTTTTAAATCTTCTGGAGTTTTTATTTCTTTTTTTACTGACCAAAGTTCATAGGCCGGTGAAACATTAGCATATAATGGCCTTACACCATTTTTTAAGTAATCCGTTTCCAACAGAACGGGGCTTTCCTCGAGTAAATCTTTATAAGCTAATGTCCCTTGTAGTGAAGATTTATTAATCCTTGGCATTGCTGAAAGCATGTTACTTATTGGAAAAATATCAGAATTATAATTGACCAATGTAAATCCAATGTCTGCGACACCATCTTTTACTAACTTGTACTGATCTGCCGCTTTTCCTAATTGTTCTCCAGGATAATACTCAAATTGCACTTTACCATCAGTTAATTCTGTTACTCTTTCCATCCAAGGCTGAACACCATATTTAGAAAGAGGTGCAGTGTTTGCCAAAAAATTGGTTACTTTTAAAGTAATTGTTTCAGAATCATTTTTATTTGAGTTGCTTTTCTTTTCATTCTCTTTATCCGAAGAACTTGAACTGCATCCAACAGTAATGAAAGAAAAAACTGCGATTATTACCGTGTAAAGAAATAATTGTTTTAATTTCATTGTTACTCATGCCCCCTAGAATTGTTTAAAATAGAGTTAATTTTTCCTTTTTCTAAATAGTTATAAGTTAATGTCGCTTTAAACTAAGTGATGTATAATCTATTTCACCCCCTTAAATCCAGAACTACATATTATTTGGTAAAAACGTTACGATCTGCGGGAAAATGATTAAAATTAAAATCGTAAGCAGTAAAATACCAATAAACGGTATCGTGCCGTAAAATACTCTTTGTACAGAAATTCCCGTATACCTACTTGTAATAAAAAGGTTAATTCCCACTGGCGGGGTCACTAATCCGATTTCTAATAGAAGTACGACAATCACGCCAAACCAAATTTCACTGAAACCTAAACTCATCATTATAGGAAATGTTAATGGCAAGGTTAAAATAAGAGAACCAAACAAATCCATAAATAAACCAAGTATAAGATAAAAAAGAACGATTAAAGCCAGAATTGTCCATTTTGATAAACCGCTTTCAGAAATAGATGTAATAAGACTTTGACCTACCCCTGATATAGTAATGAAATATGCAAAAATATGGCCTCCAACAACGATCGTAAAAATCATTGCGGTCTGTTCAGTTGCTTCGATAAACGACTCAATAATAGATTTCAAATTGAGCCTTCTTAAGATGAGGCCTACTAACAATGCCCCAAAGGCACCGAAAGCTGCTGCTTCTGTTGACGTTGCAATACCAAAATAAATAACAGCCAAAACAAACACAACAAGCAACATCATGGGCCAAATTGTCCGTAAGGATGACCATTTTTCATTCCAAGGATGTTTATTAGTTTTGTTATTCAATTTAATAGAAGTAAAAATAATAAAAATCGATAAAAGCAAAGCAAGTAATATTCCTGGCAAAACCCCAGCAATCAAAAGTTTTCCTATAGAGGTTTCTGTTTGGACTGCGTATAGGATTAAAGGAATACTAGGTGGAATCATAACTGCCAGGGTTCCAGTTGATGAAGCAACTAGACCTGCGGCAAATGTATCCTTATATTTGGCTTTAACCATTTCCGGAATTGTAATTTTGGACATAATCGAGGTAGCAGCTACACTTGAACCAGATAGAGCGCCAAATCCCGCACTTGTTAATACTGTTGATATTCCTACTCCGCCTGGTATATGTCCAATCCATTTAAGTAGACAATCATATAAATCTTTAGCTATATTACTTTTAGAAATGAAATGAGCCATAAGTATAAATAAAGGTATCGTTGTTAAACTAAAGCCGTTAACACTACTGAAAGCAGATGTGGATAAAATTCCATTAAATGCGGTAACGCCCCCAACCATATAAATTCCTAGGGAACCAACAACAATAAGTGTGAATCCGATAGGCATGCCTATAAATAACAACAGCAACATTAGCAGAACTAAACTTAAAACTAGCATAGAGACCCCCCTTATTAAGTCAAATCTTTAGATAGTACTTTTTAGCCCTTTATTTGAATCCGCAATAGAAGGCTTCTTAGTATTTTGTTGAATCAAGATAGCAATACATTCAATTAACAATCTTAAAGAAATTGTTAACAAACCAAGCGATATAATCATAAATGCCGGTGCTAGTGGATAGTTTAAAACACCAGAGGATTTAATCCCCATTTGAAAGTGCTCTAAACCATTTAAAAAGTTCAAAATACTGATGTAGATGAAAAAAAACGCCGCAAGAAGATTTGTAATGAATGTAGTTATTTTTTTTATATTTATAGAAAATTTTTCTTCAAACATCGTCACTTTTACATGGCCGTCAACCTTATACGTATAGCTTAAAGATAGATAAACTAGCAAAACCATTAAATATTCCCCAGTTAACTCAATCGTGCCCGGTATTGGCCGATTTAAAAAAAACCGTAAAATTACATCTGTGAAAATCCATAACATCATTACAAGTAATGTAAAAGCTGATGTTGCTAACAATATTTTTTCAATTCTATTAAAAAGACTGGTTATGTGTGCCATTTTCTTCCCCCCCCAAACAATTAAAATAGGTATATAATCTTTTAAAACTCCTAATAATATAAAATAATCCCACATATTCCTGAAATAAATATTACTAACATCGGATGGGTTTTTTTAAAAATCAAAAAACCAAGCGCAATTAAAAAAACAATAAGAAAACTTGTACTCTTCCAAGAGAAAGAAGTTATTATTTCCATCGATAAGGCGAATTTAATTGCCGAGAAAATAATGAGAGCCATAATTACCGGCCTTAAACCATAAAAAACCTGTTCAATAAACTTTCTATCTTGAAAATCTTGGACAAATTTCCCAATTAGCAGAATAATGATAAACGATGGTAAGACCATTCCCAATGCTGTTAAAGCAGCTCCTGTAAACCCCGCTGTTTGAAAACCTACAAATACTGCAGCATTGATGCCTATTGAACCAGGCAACATGCCTGAAATTGCGATGACTTCAGTAAATTCCTCCACCGACATCCACCCGTGGCTTGTTACCAGGCGATCAATAAGGGGCAACATCGCATATCCTCCACCAAAAGAAAAACAACCAATGACGAAGAAATTCCAAAATAATTGAAAATAAATCATAATTACACCTCAGAAATCCTCTCTCTCGTAAATCATGACACGTTCCTTCTTCTATTTTTACGTTTCTCCTTTCTTGTAACCTTTAATTTACTGAAAATGAGTCCCACAAATCCTCCCCCTAAAATTAATAAAACTGGATTTACATTTAAAAAAATCAGGATAATAAAACTAATCAGTGCAATTACGATTGTTGTTAAATCCGAAATAGCTGTTCGTCCTATCATGTAAGCAGCATATACAATTAATGCAATGACTGCTGAAGCCAACCCATTAAATACTGCTTCAATAATCGGATTATCACGAAATGCGAAGTACATAAAAATTGCTATAATCACAATTAGTAGATTAGGCAACATTATTCCAAATAGGGCAACAATGGAACCTAATAATCCAGCTACCCTATAACCGATAAAAATTGCTGAATTAATCGCAACAGCACCTGGCGCTGTTTGAGCAACAGTTAAAATGTCAACAACTTCGTGTTCATTTAACCATTTACGCCTTTTTACAACTTCCCGCTCAATTAACGGGAGCATGGCATAACCCCCACCGAATGTAATAGGGCTTACTTTTAAAAAAGTAAAGAATAATTTATATAGCGTCTTGAGTTTCATTTCCATCTGTCTACCCCATTTTCTTCCATTTATTATCAATACCGGGGTATTAATTTTTAATCGGATTGCTCAGCAAATTCTAAGCCTACAAGATACTTTGATTTGCTATCTGAGTTTTCGCCTAAAGTTAACGAAAATTTCCCCTTGTCCCCTCTCATGATTCTTTGCTGAATAGCAACAGCATGAGCATCTGAATAAATAACTCTTTCTAAAGATAGTGCAAGTTGGCCTATTTCGACCTCTAGATACTTTGATTCAAATTCATTAATTACGACAGGCTCTATATCTAAAGTGGAATGAGTGAAATTAAGCTTACAATCTTTTTCAAGGTATTCAAATACCGCTATATTTTCCAAATCTTGCTTTAATATATTTGGAGCGTATTTGTATGGGATGTATAACGTTTCCAAAATTAGTGGATAACGATTTGCTAAACGAACGCGAATAATTTTAAAGACATTTTCTGAATCCGTTAACTCAAAAATATTATTAATGCGTCTAGATAGCCTTGTATCTATGGATGAGTACACCACTTTAGAACTAGGAGATAACCCTTGCTTTAACGCTTGCTGATTAAAGCTAAGTTCTCCAATTAAATTTTGTTCAATTTTTGATTTGGATACAAAAGTTCCTACACCTTGTTTTGTGTAAATCAATCCTTCTATCATTAACTCGCTTAAAGCCTTTCTAACTGTAGCACGGCTTACATCATATATATCCATTAATTCTCTTTCAGACGGAACTTTTGAATCTTCTTTCCAAGATCCCTCTTTTATTTTTTCTTTCAGAATTTCTTTTAACTGATAATAAAGTGGAATAATACTTTTGTCATCCAACAATAAAATCATCTCTCTTCGACAGATATTCAGTCCATTATCTTTCATTATTAAATTTAAATTCGAGAACATCAGATGATAATTCTTAGCATCCTATTTATGTCTCTTATACCTGTTCAAACACTTTTCCTCATTGACATGAAAAAGAAATCAAGAAAAACAAAGCATTAAGACCCAATTGAAACATACTTCGTTTCAAGGTATTCCTCAATTCCTTCAATTCCACCTTCTCGTCCGATACCGCTCTGCTTCATTCCGCCAAACGGTGCTTGGGGCGCAGATGGAACGCCGTCGTTCCAACCAACAATGCCATAATTTAGACTTTCGACTACGTTAAGTCCGCGACTATAATTTTCGGTGAAAACATAAGCAGCAAGCCCATACATTGTATCGTTCGCATAGTGAATCGCTTCTTCGTCACTTGCTATTTTTTGAATCGGTGCAACGGGCCCAAATGTTTCTTCGTTCATGATTATCATCTCTTTTGTTACATCCGCTAAAATAGTAGGATAATAAAAATAAGCGTTATCTTGTTGTTCCCCTTTTCCACCTAGTAGACATGTTGCGCCTCGATTTAAAGCATCTTGAACATGCATGTTTATTTTGTCATAGCCGGATTTGTTAATGATTGGACCGACTTCAATACCTTCTTCAAGTCCATTTCCAACTTTTAGTGTTTCTACTGCTTTTATAAATTTTTGAATGAAATCGTCATAGATGCCTTCCTGGACATAAATTCGATTACCACATATACAGGTTTGTCCGCCATTCCGAAATTTGGATAGAAGAACACCTTTTACAGCTTTTTCAACATTTGCATCATCCAGAATAATAATCGGGGCATGTCCACCAAGCTCCATGGAAATTTTCTTTACTTGCTCTGCACTCTGTTTAATAAGCAGCTTCCCAACGGCTGTAGAGCCTGTAAATGTAATCTTTGAGACTTTCGGATTTGCCATAAATTCTTCACCTATTTGAACTGGTTGTCCTGTTATCACGTTGACAACACCTTTTGGAATACCTACCTTTTCACATAGCATAGCAAGCATTAAAGCGGTAAGCGGTGTTTCTTCAGCCGGTTTTAAAATGAATGTGCATCCTGCTGCAAGTGCTGGTCCCAGCTTTCTTGTGATCATCGCAGCCGGGAAATTCCATGGTGTAATCGCTGCCACAACCCCAACAGGCTGCTTTATTAGCATCATTCGTTTATCTTTCGTATGTGAAGGAACCGTCCGACCGTATACGCGCTTCCCTTCCTCTGCAAACCATTTAAGAAATTCAGCGGCGTATTGTACTTCTCCTTTTGATTCAGAAAGAGGTTTTCCCATTTCAATTGTAATTAGCTTAGCTAGTTTATCTTTATTTTCAACCATCATTTCGTACAGTTTTTCCAAATATTCGGCACGTTCGTAAGCAGTTAAAGTAGACCACTCAAGAAATGCGCTATAAGCAGCATCAATCGCTTCTCTCGTCTCTTTCACTCCTGCATTTGGAACAGTTCCAACGATCTCCCCTGTCGCCGGGTTGGTGACGTTAATTTTTTCTAACTCACTCCCCATCCATTCACCATTTATATAGAGTAATTTATCCATTAACATCGCCTCTTTTAAAATTAGATACAGTTCGTATAATGTCTATATAGGAATTTGTTTGTATTTTTCAATTCACTTAATAGAGCAGACAAAACTAAATGGAATGTTCTTCAAGTTGTTTTCGGATGTGGCCTGGAATAGGCTCTTTTGACTGAGTTTTTAAATTAAAATTGACGTAAACTGCATTTCCTTTCACACATAGTTCGCCATCCTGATGCAGTTCTTCATACAGGACGAAACTCGTATTTCCGATGCTTTTCACCCATGTTTTCACAACCACTTCCTTGCCATAAAAAACTTGCTTGACATAATCAACAGATGTGTGCAAAATAACACATCGCCAATTCTCAAAAGAAAAATCAGGTGTAAACATCTCAAAGATTTTATTTCTTCCTGCTTCAAACCAAATGGGTATTGTTGTATTGTTAATATGTCCAGCTCCATCAGTTTCACTTACACGTGGTTCAATTCTTGTTTCAAACATTTTGTTCCTCCTGATTTATTTTGAAGGGATTACACCTTCAAAAGCAGCTGTATAAATGTTTCGAATATCCTGTTCTAAAAGCGGCATCGGACTCCTGGCTAAAAGGCGCGTTTGCTTATATGCATCTTCTGTCAATGAATCGATTGCGGTCTTTGGTATGTCAAATCCTTGTAAAGTTTGTGGGATGCCAACATCCTTAACTAGCTTACTTAAATATGAAACAAACTCCTTGGATGCCTCTAGCTTCGTCAATTGATTTTCTCCGGTTAATACGTAATAGAGATGAGCCATCCTCTCTTCGGAACTTGAACGTATGTATCCCATAACATATGGAAGTAACACAGCATTGGATTCTCCATGGGCGATATGAAATTGGCCTCCGAGTGGATAAGCAAGCGCATGAACCCCACCTACACCAGCATTAAAAAAAGCGAGTCCCGCTATATAACTTCCCATTCCCATGTCATTCCGTGCTTCTTGATCAGAACCATTATTAACCGCTGCTCGAAGCGATCGTCCAATTAGTCTTACAGCTTGAATCGCCAAACCATCAGAAGTTTCACTAGCATCCACAGATAGATAGGCTTCAACCGCATGTGTTAAGGCATCAACTCCGGTTGCCGCTGTCACTCTGGGTGGAACTGATAGAGTAAGTTCGGGATCGATGATTGCAACATCTGCTAAAAGCAAATCATTTGTCACGACATCTTTCGTTGACTCCAGAGAGAGGACAGATATGTTTGTCACCTCTGAACCTGTACCAGAAGTAGTAGGAATTAAGATTTTTGGAAGGCCTTTCTTCGTTACTTTCTTCGAACCTGTTAAATTTAAATAATCTGAAACCTGGCCTTCATGCACCGCTAAAACTGCAGCAAGCTTCGCCAAATCAAGAGTGCTTCCCCCTCCAAGTCCGATTACAAGATCAAATCCACCTTCTTTTGCATAGTCTACGAGATTTTGTCCACATTGAAGAGAAGGTTCTGGTTGAACATCAGTAAAGAAACTAATCTTGTAACCCTCTTGAGCAATTGGTTTAGTCACCTTATCAACGAGCCCAATATCCATTAATATTTGATCAGTTATGCAGAGAATATGATTTGGTTTATATTTTTCAACTTCTGAAAGTAACTCACTTGTAGCCCCCCATCCTGTATAACTTAATGTTGGAAATACTAGCTTTGTAATTGTCATCTTTTCATCCCCTGTCTTCTTAGACTACTGAAGCTCTCGCCCTCTCTTATAAACTGTTCAACTTCTACTTTCAAGTCACTTGTTTATCGGTTGAGAGAAGAAGAATTTGATAGAACTTCCATACATCATATTGTTATCCCATTAGGTTGTACGTACCACTGATTAATAGATAGTTTATTATTATTTTTATTGTTTGTCAAACAAATTTCGGCATTTTTTTTATTTAGTTAACCGTCTTTCAAAAAATTTAATTTGATCGATGAACTCTCTAATTTTTCAGTACTTTATATGAACTCACAACTTGGAATCTTGGTAGGAAAGAGGTTTTTTGTTATTTTTGTCATATTTTGGTATATTTGTAGATTTATATGGTAAAATAAGTATTAAATTGCTTAAGATGCGAGTGACTCTATGTATTTGAGAAAAGTGAATAACAAGAAAACAGGACGAATTTATTTATCCAAAAAGCGAGTTGTAGCTATCTAAAAGACAATTATTATTTATTTGATTATATGGACAGCGTCCTGGTTGATTAAGGAGTAGAATTGGATATCGATTTCGGAAAGAAAATTTCAGACGCTGGAAGAAATAAAAAAATTTTAGGTTCGTTCATAAAGGGATAAAATACACTACAACTTTTGGACAAACAAAAGCAGCCTGAAAACCAGTAATCACATGAGGTTCAGGCTGTTTTTTAACTCGTATAGCTGCAAAAGTCAGGGTATTATTCTTTAGACTTGTCATAAAGTTTCCCATGGATCTTTTGTGCTTTTTCAAATAACGTCAATTTTAACGCTTCCATCTTGTAACAAATTTACCTCCCTAGCAACGTCCCCCCATCCACAACAAGCGTCGTTCCTGTCACAAACGATGCTTCATCCGATGCTAAGAACAACATCGCATTCGCTACTTCTTCAGGCTGACCAAGCCTTCTCAGGGCATTTGCAGTTGATAGGACGGGCCATTTTGATGTCTTTTTCCAATCATCTGTAATCGGTGTATCAACAATCCCCGGCGCAATGGCATTTACACGGATATTGTGTTTCCCGAATTCTAATGCTGTACTTTTTGTCACGGCGATAACCCCGCTTTTTGCTGCTGTGTAAGCGGCGAGAAGTTTTTGTCCTTTTATGCCAGCGACACTTGCTGTATTGATTATCGAGCCGCCATTGTCAATCATTTCAGGAATGGCGTATTTCATGCCGAGATAGACGCCTTTCATAGAGACGTCAACCACTTTATCCCATGTCTCAACCGGCACGTCGGGAATTTTTGCTTCGATATGTGAAATGCCGGCATTGTTCACCATAATATCGATCTTTCCGTATGTATCAACGGCTTTTTTAACAAGCTGCTCGACTTGTTCAGGTTCCGTCACATCAGTGCGAAGAAATTCAGCATGTCCCCCGTTGTCTCTTATCATTTGTGCTGTCTCTTGTCCCGTTTCTTCATTCATATCCGCAACCATCACGTTTGCGCCTTCTTTAGAAAACCGAATTGCTGTCGCTCTCCCGATTCCACCGCCGCCACCTGTGATAACCGCCACTTTATTTTCTAATCGCATCCAATCACCTTCTCTTTTAAATATTTTTTACCGATTGAAAAACTACATCAGGATTCTTTCTCAAAATATTTGCTGGCTTTAATATTTCTTTATTAAATCTTGTAGACAAGTATTCGAGCCGATCGATAACTTCGTTTAAGTCGAGCTTGCTTACATATTCAATGGGGCCCGCCTTATAACCCGTGCCAAGTACCATTGCGGTGTCGATGTCTTGTGGATCTGCAATCTCATCTTCAATTAATTTCGCTGCTTCATTGAATTTGACGATTTCAAGATCCTCAATTTTAATTTTGTCGGTCCTTTTGGCAATGTCAATTGAAGGTTTTCCATTTGACCAGTCATAATAGCCTTTGCCGGTTTTTTTGCCGAATTGTTTTGCTTCTAATTTTTCGAGAAGCTTTTTGTTTGGTGCGTAATCTGGATGAAGCACTTTTTTTCGATATTGGGCTGAAAAGTTTACGACATCAAGGCCGATATAATCCGACAGTTCAAAATGGCCAATCGGAAGACCATGGTATCTCATTAACGCATCAATTTCTTCCGGTTCAGCAATCTCTTCATCGACGACGGCACCTAAATATACACGAACAGGGCCATTAATGCGGTTCACAATAAATCCCGGGCTATCTTTTTCCACCCGAACTGGAATTTTGTTCAGTTTGACGCATAAATCATAAGCCGTCTGCATTGTTTCTTTGCTTGTGTCTTTGCCGCTAATGACTTCAACAATTTTCATTAAGACGACAGGAATGAAAAAATGAAGCCCTACAATACGTTCTTTACAACGGGCACGCTCTGCGATTGAAGAGATAAACATATTTGATGTGTTCGTTGCCAGAATCACATCCTTTGATGTAAGTTCGTCTAACTGCTGGAATACATCTTGCTTAATCTCTAGCACTTCCGGCACCGCTTCGAAAACGAAATCAACATTTGATACCGCTTCTTCCAAATTTGTAGTGGGAGATAAATTATTTTTAAACTCTTGTGCATCGTTTTCGGAAATTTGGCCTTTGGATGCCATCTTGTCCAAACCTGCATGAATTTTGTTCGTTCCCATCTGCAAATTGCTTTTGTCATTGTCATATAAATAAACGCGTAAGCCTGCAAGTAAAGCCGACTGGGCAATCCCATGTCCCATGCTTCCCGCACCGATAACAGCAATTTTCTTGATTTTTTCCACTGCCATAGAATTTCTCCCTCTATTTTGTTTTTCATTTAGAACTTATCATAATATTCTGTACTTGTAAAACAATTTTGAAAAACCTCATTCCCTTATTCCTCCCATGATTAAAATGTATATTTTGTCGCTTAAAGCCAAAATTATAAGCAAACATGTCATGTATGATGTTATTTGATTTTTACAGGAGGAAAACATATGCCCTTGAACGTTACTCAAAAACTGATTAAAAGTCATCTTCTCTCTGGAGAAATGACGCCTGGTGAAGAGATCGGCCTTAAGATCGATCAAACATTGACGCAAGATGCTACGGGAACAATGGTTATGCTGGAACTTGAAGCGATGGGGCTGGATCGGGCGAAAACAGAAGCTTCGGCGCAATACGTTGACCATAACATTATCCAAGAAGACAGCAAAAATCCCGACGACCATTTATTTCTAAGAAGTGCGACCCAGCGATTCGGCTTATATTACAGCCGTCCTGGAAATGGCGTTAGCCACCCTGTTCATATGCAAAGGCTTGCCAAACCGGGGAAGACGCTGCTTGGCTCGGACAGCCATACGTGCGCAAATGGATGTATGGGTATGCTTGCCATGGGGGCGGGCGGCATTGATGTTGCCATGGCGATTGCAGGCGAGCCTTTTTACGTAAAAATGCCGAAAGTCTGGGGGATCAAATTAACAGGTGAATTGCCGGATTGGGTGAGTGCGAAGGATGTGATTCTTGAGCTGCTCCGGCGCCACGATGTAAAAGGCGGTATCAACCGAGTTATCGAATATTACGGGCCCGGTTTGAAACAACTGAGCGCTATGGATCGCCACGTGATTGCAAACATGGGCGCAGAGTTGGGAGCAACCGGAACAGTTTTCCCATCAGATGAAGAAATTAAACGATTTTTAAAAGAGCAAGATCGGGAAGAAGATTGGATTGAACTTGTGGCTGATGAAGGAGCTTCGTATGATATTGATGAAGAAATTAACCTTTCTGATTTAGAGCCTCTCATCGCAAAACCGTCAAGCCCCGGCAATGTTGTGCCTGTTCGCGAAGTGGCTGGTGAACCGATCTATCAATCGTATATTGGGTCATCCGCTAACCCGGGGTATCGTGATTTCGCCATTGCAGCAGAGATTGTAAAAGGCAAGCAGATTGCTGAAGGGATTTCATTCGATATTAACCCAACTTCAAGGCAAATGTTAACAGACCTTGTGAAAGAAAGCCATATTGCAAGTTTGCTTCAAGCAGGCGCCAGGCTACACCAAGCTGGCTGCAATGGCTGTATTGGTATGGGCCAAGCACCAGCAACAGGGCGCAATAGCTTGCGGACGACACCAAGAAACTTCCCTGGCCGCTCAGGAACGAGAGAAGACAGCGTATTTTTATGCAGTCCAGAAACAGCTGCTGCTTCAGCTTTGACAGGGGTTATTACCGATCCTCGTACACTTGGAATGAAATACCCTAAAGTGAAGGAACCTAGAAAACCAACGATTGATGTAACTTTGTTAGAAGCTCCTCCACCTATGGATCAGGCAAAAACCGTCCAGCTTCAGAAAGGGCCAAACATTGCTTCCATTCCTGAAATGGACGCACTCAAAGATACGCTTGAAGTCCCCATTTTATTAAAAGTCGGCGACAATATCTCAACCGATGAAATTTTAGCCGGCGGGGCACGGGTTCTTCCTTATCGAAGCAATTTACCTGAAATTAGTAAGTTTACATTTGAAATTGTGGATGACACGTATTATACAAGAGCGATGAATAGTAGGGATCAAGGCGGTCATGCCATTGTTGGCGGGTTCAATTATGGACAGGGCTCAAGCAGGGAGCACGCAGCCCTTGCCCCGCGATTCCTTGGATTAAAAGTCGCGATTGTCAAAGACTTCGCACGGATTCATTGGCAAAACCTCGTGAATTTCGGTATTTTGCCTGTCACTTTTGTCCATGAAGAAGATTATGACAAGCTTGAACAAGGCGATGTCCTCATATTTTCAAATGTAAGAAAAGCACTCCAGCTAAGAAATGAACTGCATGTTGAAGTAAAAGATAAAAATTTTTCTTTCAGTGTTACGCATGCATTATCTGAACGGCAAATTGACATTATGCTTAAAGGCGGACTAATTAATGTTGTAAAAGATAGGCAGCAAATGGTTAATGCTTAAAGACTCCGCTAATCAGTAATGTTGAAATTCCCGCGGGGCAATTTACCTTTCGAGAAACAGGTTTTTCTTACGAAAAAAAGGTTCTCTCCAAGCAAAATCGCCCCGCTAACATTTCGTTAATCTAAAAGTCAAAATAATAATGAAAGGAGATGACCCGACATGGCAGTAAATCGAGAACACATTTGCAAAGCATGTGATGGAACAGGAATGCTGGCAGATGACGAAGCGTGGAAATACACATGTTCTGTCTGTAATGGCGACGGTGTCGTCATGCCTGGAGAAAACACATCCCCTGAAGCACCGTTTTCCGTTGATGAAACGAACCGTACACTTGAATAATCACGAAAGCCATGCCCTTCGGTTTCAGGCATGGCTTTCAGCTTATTGCAGTGTTTTATTTTGATCTTGATTAATCTCTGTGAAGATATTTTCGTTAGAGGATTTTGCTTGAAGCTCCATATGCCCTGTTTGAATCAGTTGGATAATCTTTTGGATATCTTCTTTTGTAGCCGGTTGTTTCTCCGGTTTTAACGTATACCCAATCTGTCCACTTGTTTCCAATGTAGCGTACTGAACATCTGTTATCGCTATAATTCCAGATTGTCTTAATCGTTTTTCTAATTTATCAACGGTTAACCTAAATTTTTTTAAGTTTGCTTTATTCAACACACCATTTTCAATGACAGGAACCGCTTTCCCAGTTATAAGAGATTCCGATTTATTAAATGTAAGTTCAATGTATTCTGTTAAGATTAAACAGGCGATAAGAACAGCAGCCAAAACAAAAGTGACCCATAGTCCATTTCCTGTTACCGGTTGGATAATCAATGTGCCTATCGCAATCACAATGACAGTTTCAGGAATCGTCATTTGCGAAATGGATTTCCTTCCGCCAATTCTTAATAAAACTGTTCCAACAATAAAAATAAGTACGGTTTGCCAAATTAAATTGAAATTCATTTTCATTCTCCTTGTACAGTTGATGTGTTTATTTTCTGTACAAAGATACATTGCTATCCGTAAAATGACATGTTAGTTTCCTGATTCCAGCGATTCCTTTAATATCAATGGGTCTTCACCAGTATTTTGGATTCCGATATAGTTTTCCCTTTATCATCGGTATTTCTTTAACTTATTCACGAGTGACGACTGACTGATTCCAAGTGCTTTCGCTGCTTTTCTTGTCGTTTTGTATGTTTCCATCTTTTCCAAAATAATTTCCTTCTCCACTTCTTGTAGTATCTTTTTTAATGATAAGCTTTCAGTAATGTCTGAATGTTCGGAAATAAATGGTAACTCACTCCAACTAATTTCATCATGTCCAGATGTCACAACGAGTCTTTCGATAATATTTTCCATCTCCCGAATGTTCCCAGGCCAACTGTATCGTTCAAGTAATTCAATTACACCTGGTTGAAAATGCTTATTAAGCTGATATTTTTGGTTTGCACGATTTAAAAACATATGCGCAAGTGGTGCAATGTCATCCACACGCTCTCTTAAAGGGGGTATGTGGATCGGAACGATATTTAATCTATAAAACAAATCTTCACGAAATTTTCCCTTCTGAACGAGCTTCCCCAAATTTTTATTTGTCGCTGAAACAACACGTACATCGACTTTAATATTTTTTCTGCCCCCAACTCTCCTAATTTCAAATTCTTGAAGCACCCTAAGCAATTTTACTTGTAAATCGAGTGGCATATCTCCAATCTCATCCAAAAAAATTGTCCCGCCATTCGCTTCTTCAAATAGCCCCGGTCTTCCACGTTCATCCGCTCCGGTAAAGGCTCCTCTTTCATATCCAAAAAGTTCCGACTCTAATAAATGATGCGGGATTGCAGCGCAATTTATTTTAATCAATGGGTTATCTGAGCGTAAACTTAGACGATGAATAAGTTTTACAATAACTTCTTTCCCAACACCTGATTCCCCTAAAAGAAGTACAGTTGAATCAACTTTTGCAATTTTATTTACTAAGTGAATGATTTTGTTCATTTTCTTGCTTTCAGCAACAACCCCATCAGGTACCATATGCTTTGGTAGTTGATTATCCTTATCTGAACTTTTTGGTTTTTTCTTCTTTTTTAAAGCAATGGAAAGCAATAAATCCATCTTTAAATTATTTAACTGTGATATATCACGTATATTTTCGACAACATATTCTATTTTCCCGTCGTCGTTCAATATAGGACTACCTGTTATAAGTACTTCATTGCCACGAATACTGACGACATCCGTTACCGTTCGCTTTTCTTTCAATACTTTTAAAAAAACGGAATTCGAGATAATTCCTTCTTCCAATAAATGGTAAATATTGCTTTCAAAGAATTCTTGAGAGTCGTATCCGGTTATCCTTTCCGCAGCTTTATTAATGGCAACACCTTTTCCTTCTATATCGAAAACGCATAACCCGTCATAACTATAATTAAAGACATTATAATAAAGTTGCTCCACCTTACTCACCTCCTCTAATTTTAAGAAAACAAAAAGTGATTAGTTTTTTAATCACTCATTATATCTTTTATAATAAATAATTTAGAAATGTTTGCAAGCGGTTACAAAATTTAATTAGGACAAAAAAAGCCTTCGCCCATTAATACAGGAGAAAGCTAGAACAACACTTAAAGTTAAAGTTCGTTTTTTTCCAATTGGTTTTGTCACCCACCGCAATCTATTCTTCAGCTGTCGTTTATCCCTCCATTTATGTTCATTATTGATTCGGTTTTTTCCACCGGTTTGTAACATCTTCAGCAAAGTCAAGATACGAACGAATAGGTAAAATTTCATCAATCACTGCATAATCTGATAAAGGAAGTCCCGCCATAAAGACACGATCGATTTCGTCGTGAGAATCTGCATCATAAATAAGAATGACTTGACGTGAACCAGCAACTTTATATGCATTCATAATTTTCTTCCGTTCAATTGCCTTTTTGGCAAACTTTGCTTCCTTCTCCCAAACTTCCCACAGTTTCTCCGTTGTCAACTCTTTCTGATTAACGCTTACTTTGATAAAAAATAACATAAAGCTACCCCCTTTTGATATGAAAATAATATCTACTTGAAAACACAATGTCTTGATTTGTCAAGTACCCGGAAACAA